>NZ_JBEXWB010000106.1:0-17203 GCF_040629645.1 Streptomyces sp. NPDC005899
CCTCGGCGCGCTCGTCGGCGCGGTCCTGGCGGCTCTCGGCCTTGGGCTCGGCCTGCGGTTCCGGCCTGTTCTCCGTCTTGGTGTCCGGGCTGCCCGCCTGGGCGGTGGCCCGGCGGCGGCGGCGCTCACCGGTGGGCTGCTCGTCGCTGGCCGGCTGACCGGGGATGTCGATCTGCTGCTGGGCCGCGGCCTTCTCGGCCGGCGCCGCGGCGGACTCGTCCCCGGTGCGCGTCTTGGACGTCGCGCGCCTCTTGGGCTTGCTCTCGGCGTCCGCGGTGGCGGGGGCGGCGGTCTTCGAGGCGGCCTTGGGGGCGGAGCCCCCGGCCTGCGCCTCCTTGATGACCTCGATCAGCTGGCTCTTGCGCATCCGCGCAGTCCCCCTGATGCCGAGGCCGGACGCGACCTGCTGCAGCTCGGCCAGGACCATGCCCTCGAGGCCGGTGCCGGAGCGGCGGCGCCGTGCGGTGGTGCCAGTGGCAGCACCTTCGGCGGGCGCGGCGCTGTCGACGCTCTTGTCGGCAGTCACGCCCATCAGATCGGTGGTGTCGCTCACGAAGGGTCCTTCCCTGGAGCGGACGTCGGCCTTCTGGCTCGGCGACCGGTTGTGCTGTCCGACTGCGGTCTGTTGATCATGTGGATCGCGGACCGTGCCGGGGCGGTGGTCCGCCGGGTACGGCGGAGAGATGAATGTGCGGGGTCCGGCGCGAGATCCCCCTGCTCGGCCCACTCCTGGACGAGCAAGAGGGTGTCGTGCCGGTTCCGGAGCGTGCTCGAAAGCTCAGGCAGGCTGCTCAGGCAGTCGGGGAGGCTCCCGGAAGAGTGGTGGTCCCGAAGGGGGACACGAAGCAACGCGCCACAAAGACGTCGATTGCTGACTTGAGGTTAACACTACCGGCTCCAACAAACATTCCCCCTCTCATGCACCGGCAATCACGTGCGGCTACGCGGCGAGCGGCAGCACGCTCGCGCCCGTGGCGTCGAGGGCGAGCCGGTTGGCGGCCCATCCCTCGCCCGCCAGCCGGGCCACCTTGTCGGCGGAACCCTCCTCCGTGAGCGCCAGCACGGTCGGTCCGGCGCCGGAGATGACGGCGGGCACGCCGTCGGCGCGGAGACGGTTGACGAGCTCGACGCTCTGCGGCATGGCGGGCCCCCGGTACTCCTGGTGGAGCCGGTCCTCGGTGGCGGCGAGCAGCAGCTCGGGGCGCCTGGTCAGCGCCTCCACCAGCAGGGCGGCACGGCCGGCGTTGGCCGCGGCGTCCACATGGGGGACGGTGCGCGGGAGCAGGCCGCGGGCCGTCTCGGTCAGCACGGGGGTCGCCGGCACGAACACGACCGGGACCACGGATTCGGCGGGGTCCATCCTGATCGCCCGGGCGGCTCCGCCGTCCATCCAGGCCAGGGTGAAACCGCCGAGGAGACAGGCCGCGACATTGTCCGGGTGGCCTTCGATCTCGGTCGCCAGCTCCAGCAGCGCGGCATCGTCGAGGCGGGCGTCGCCGCCTGTCGTCACGGCGCGGGCGGCGACGATCCCGGCGCAGATGGCCGCGGAGGAGGAGCCGAGTCCCCGGCCGTGCGGGATGCGGTTGGCGCAGACGATCTCCAGCCCGCGGGGCTGCCCGCCGAGCAGGTCGAAGGCCGTGCGCAGGGAGCGTACGAGCAGGTGGTTCTCGTCGCGGGGCAGCGTCTCGGCGCCCTCACCCGCGATGTCGATGTGCAGCCCGGAGTCGGCGACCCGGACGACGACGTCGTCGTAGAGCCCCAGGGAGAGGCCGAGGGCGTCGAAACCCGGGCCCAGGTTGGCGCTGGTTGCGGGGACGCGCACCCGGACGGCTGCGGCTCGGAACGCGGGACCGGCCATCGGTTGGACGACTCTTCCTGTACGGCGGCGGGGATGGTGGTGCTCGGTGGTGGTGGGGTCGTGCGGTACGTCGGCGTGCCTGGGGTGCCGCTGTGCCGGGGTGGGGTACCCGGCAGTCACCGCGGCGACTGCACCGCGGCGCTGTGCGGCGGGGCGGGTTGGTCACAGCTTATCGAAGGAAGGTTCCGTGGCGACATAGGGCGCACAGGAGGCGCACGATGCGTGTCGCACGCCTTCTCTGCGCTGTCCGCCCCGCTCAGGCCGGTCCGGGCCCTCTCACGCCGGGTGCGGGCCCTCTCACGCCTGTCCGACCCGTTGCGGGGGCGGACAGGCGGAGGGGGTGCCGGCTAGGCGAGGCCCAGCTTCTCGGCCGCGGTGGTCGCGTCCACGGGCACCGTGACCGGCTGCGGGGCGCCCGCGACGGCCCAGTCGGGGTCCTTGAGGCCGTTGCCGGTGACGGTGCACACGATCTTCTGGCCGGGGTCGACCTTGCCCTCGGCGGCGGCCTTGAGCAGGCCGGCCACCGAGGCGGCCGACGCGGGCTCGACGAAGACGCCTTCCTGGGAGGCCAGCAGGCGGTAGGCCGAGAGGATCTGACGGTCGGTCACTTCGTCGATGAAGCCACCCGACTCGTCCCGGGCCTCCAGCGCGAACTGCCACGAGGCCGGGTTGCCGATGCGGATCGCGGTGGCGATGGTCGCCGGGTCCTTGACGATCTCGCCGCGCACGATGGGCGCGGAGCCGGATGCCTGGAAGCCCCACATCCGCGGGGTGTGCGTGGAGATCGAGTCTCCCGCGTACTCCTTGTAACCCCTCCAGTACGCGGTGATGTTGCCCGCGTTGCCGACCGGCAGGACGTGGATGTCGGGAGCGTCTCCGAGCGCGTCGACGATCTCGAACGCGGCGGTCTTCTGGCCCTCGATCCGGACCGGATTGACCGAATTGACGAGCGCCACCGGGTAGTTGTCCGAGAGGCTGCGGGCCAGGGTCAGGCAGTCGTCGAAGTTGCCGTCCACCTGGAGGATCTTCGCGCCGTGGACGAGCGCCTGGCCCATCTTGCCGAGTGCGATCTTGCCCTGCGGCACGAGGACGGCGCAGACCATCCCGGCCCGCACGGCGTACGCCGCGGCGGATGCGGAGGTGTTGCCCGTGGAGGCGCAGATCACGGCCTGCGCACCCTCCTCCTTCGCCCGGGTGATCGCCATGGTCATGCCGCGGTCCTTGAACGACCCCGTGGGGTTGGCGCCCTCGACCTTGAGGTGCACCTCGCAGCCCGTGCGCTCGGAGAGGACCTGCGCCGGGACGAGCGGCGTACCGCCCTCACGGAGTGTGACGACCGGCGTCGTGCTCGTGACCGGAAGACGGTCCCGGTACTCCTCGATGATGCCGCGCCACTGGTGGGTGCCCTTGCTGGTCATGGGTCCTTACTCCCCTTCAACACGCATGATGCTGGCGACACCGCGCACGGTGTCCAGCTTGCGCAGCGCTTCGACGGTGCCCGAGAGGGCGGCGTCGGGCGCGCGGTGGGTGACGACGACGAGGGATGCCTCGCCGTCTCCGTCCATCCGCCGCCCGCCGGCACCCTGCTCGATGGCAACGCCTTCACCACTGCCCGATGGTCGGCTCTGCTGGCGGACCGTATCGATGGATACGCCCTGTTCGGCGAAGACCGTCGCGACCTGGGCGAGTACGCCAGGCTTGTCGGCCACGTCGAGACTGATGTGGTAGCGCGTGACGACGTCGCCCATGGGGCTGACCGGCAGGCGCGTGTACGCGGACTCACCGGGTCCGGTGGTCTTGCCGACGATGTTCCGGCACACGGCGACCAAGTCGCCGAGGACGGCGGAAGCGGTCGGGGCGCCACCCGCCCCAGGGCCGTAGAACATCAGCTGACCGGCCGCCTCGGCTTCGACGAAGACCGCGTTGTACGCCTCGCGGACCGAGGCCAGGGGGTGGCTGAGCGGGATCATCGCGGGGTGCACCCGGGCGGTGACGGACCTGCCGTCGGCGGCCCGCTCGCAGATGGCGAGGAGTTTGACGGTGCAGCCCATGCGGCGGGCCGAGGCGATGTCGGCGGCCGTGACCTCGGTGATGCCCTCGCGGTGCACCTCACCGATCCTGACCCGGGTGTGGAAGGCGATACCGGCGAGGATGGCGGCCTTCGCGGCGGCGTCGAAGCCCTCGACGTCGGCGGTCGGGTCGGCCTCGGCGTATCCGAGGGCGGTCGCCTCGTCGAGCGCTTCGGAGTACCCGGCCCCGCTCGTGTCCATCTTGTCGAGGATGAAGTTGGTCGTGCCGTTGACGATGCCGAGGACCCGGTTGACCTTGTCCCCCGCGAGGGACTCGCGCAGCGGCCGTACGAGCGGGATGGCGCCGGCCACGGCCGCCTCGTAGTAGAGGTCGCGGCCGTGCTTCTCGGCGACGGCGTGGAGTGCGGAGCCGTCCTCGGCGAGCAGCGCCTTGTTGGCGGAGACGACGCCCGCGCCGTGCTCGAAGGCGGTCGTGATGAGGGTGCGGGCGGGTTCGATACCGCCGATGACCTCGACGACGACGTCGATGTCACCCCGCTTGACCAGCGCGGTGGCGTCGGTCGTGATCAGCGCGGGGTCGATGCCCTCCCGCACCTTCGAGGGCCGGCGCACGGCGACGCCGGCGAGCTCCACCGGGGCGCCGATGCGCGCGGCGAGGTCGTCGGCGTGCGTCGTCATGATGCGCGCCACCTCTGAGCCGACCACTCCGCAGCCCAGCAGCGCCACTTTCAGCGGACGCGTACGCATCATCCGACCTCGTTTCTCATACTTCTGATGTGTGGACCAGTCTCACTCACCGGACGGGGGTTTCCGCCACCCGTCCGGATTTTGAGATGTAAATTTCATCAGCCGACGTCGAGGCGCAGGAGATCTTCCTCCGTCTCGCGGCGGACGATGACCCGGGCCTGCCCGTCACGCACGGCGACGACGGGCGGGCGCAGGGCGTGGTTGTAATTGCTCGCCATGGAGCGGCAGTACGCACCGGTGGCGGGCACGGCGATCAGGTCTCCGGGGGCGAGGTCGGCCGGCAGGAACGCGTCCTTGACCACGATGTCCCCGCTCTCGCAGTGCTTGCCGACAACCCGGACGAGCATGGGCTCGGCGTCCGAGCTGCGCGAGACGAGGGCGACGCTGTACTCGGCGTCGTACAGCGCGGTGCGGATGTTGTCCGACATGCCGCCGTCGACGCTCACGTACGTGCGCAGCCCCTCCAGGCGCTTGATGGTGCCGACCTCGTACAGCGTGAACGCGGTGGGGCCGACGATCGCCCGCCCCGGCTCCACCGAGATGCGGGGGGTGGTGAGTCCGGCCGACTCGCACTCCCGGGTCACGATGTCCCTGAGGGCCTTGGCGATCTGGTGCGGCTCGCTCGGGTCGTCCTCGGAGGTGTAGGCGATACCGAGACCGCCGCCGAGGTCGATCTCGGGGAGTTCGACGCCGTGCTCGTCACGGATCGCGGCGAGCAGCTGCACCACGCGCCGCGCGGACACCTCGAAACCGGCCATGTCGAAGATCTGCGAGCCGATGTGCGAGTGGATGCCGATGAGTTCGAGCCCGTCCAGCTCCAGTGCCCTGCGGACGGCCTCGGCGGCCTGTCCGTCGGCCAGCGCGATGCCGAACTTCTGGTCCTCGTGGGCGGTGGCGATGAACTCGTGGGTGTGGGCCTCGACACCGACCGTGACGCGGATCTGCACGCGCTGCCGGGTGCCGAGCCGCTGCGCGATGTGGGAGACCCGGACGATCTCCTGGAAGGAGTCGAGCACGATGCGCCCGACGCCCGCCCCGACGGCCCGCTCGATCTCCGCGACGGTCTTGTTGTTGCCGTGGAAGGCGATCCGGTCGGCGGGCATCCCGGCGTCCAGCGCGGTGGTCAGCTCGCCGCCGGAGCACACGTCCAGGTTCAGTCCCTCTTCCGCGAGCCAGCGCACCACGGCACGCGACAGGAAGGCCTTGCCGGCGTAGAACACGTCGGCGTCCGGTCCGAAGGCGTCCGCCCAGGCACGGCAGCGGGCCCGGAAGTCGGACTCGTCGAGGAAGTAGGCCGGAGTCCCGAACTCCTCGGCCAGCCGGGCCACTTCGATCCCGCCGACGGTGAGCGCGCCGGCCTCGTCGCGGGTGACGGTACGGGACCAGACCTTCGCGTCCAGCTCGTTGAGGTCGGTGGCCGGGGCGGTGTAGTGGCCCTCGGGGAGGACGTCGGCGTGACGGGGTCCGGCGGGGTGTGCGGATCGGCTCATCGTTCTGCTCTGTTCTCTCAGGTCTGTGTCAAAGGTAAGGGGGCGCGCTGATACCCAGCAGGGACAGGCCGCCTGCGAGCACCGTCCCGGCGGCTTCGGCGAGGGCCAGCCGGGAGCGGTGGGCGGCCGAGGGTTTCTCCAAGCCGGCGGGGAGCGCCGGGGTCGCGCCGTGGAAGTCGAGGAAGGCGTCCGCCACCGCTTCCAGGTGCCGGGCGAGCCGGTCGGGCGCGTGGTGGCGGGCGGCGGCGGCGAGGACCGCGGGGTGGTCGGCGAGCGCGGCGTGCAGCGCGGGCGCCTCGACGTCCACCGTGTCCCCGTACGCGCCGGTGAAACCGAGCTGCTCGGCGCCACGGGTGAGCGCGCGGGCGCGGGCGTGCGCGTAGCGGACCAGGAAGAGGGGGTTCGCCTCTCCCTGGACGAGGAGGTCGTCGCCCAGGGGCGCTCGGTCGTGGGCGGCGGGCCGCAGCAGGCCCCACAGCGCGGCGTCCACGCCCAGCCGCTCCACCAGCGCCTCCGCCGTGGCTCCGGCCGGCACGGGACGGATCTCCGAGTCCCTGGACGCCCCGGCGGCGCCGGGGCGGTTGCCGGTGCCCGCCTCGGCTCCGGCGGGAACGGGGCGGTTGCCGGTGCCCGCCTCGGCTCCGGCACCCGTGCCGGACTCCGCGCACAGCCTCTCCCAGCCGGGATCCGGCTCCCCGGTGCAGGTGACGAGGACCTGGCAGCCCTGGGTGCGCAGCAGGCGCCCGACGCTGTGGGCGACGACCGCCGCCCGGACCTCGGGGGGATGGTGGAGCCGGTACAGCCGCCCGGCCGGGGTGGCGACGTGGCCGTAACGGAGCCCCCGCTCCCGTATGTCACGGACACGGGCGGCGCGGCTCGCGGTGTCGGCCGGCACGTCGAGCGTGAAGCTGAGGAACCCCGGCCCGGTGATCTCCACCCCCGCGATCCCCGGAGTGCCGGCGACCCTGTCCCGGAGCAGTGCCGCGACGTCGCGTGCCGGGATCCCCGCGGGCCCCGCCAGCTGCAGGGCGACCGCGCAGGCGTACTCCCCGCTGCCGCCGGGCCGTGTGCGCTCCACCCGTACCCGCGCGGGCACGGGAACGCGCAGGGCGTCCTCGTCGACCGCGCGGCGCACGGCGCGCAGCACGGTCCGGGAGAGGTCGGCGGGGGTCACGGGACAAGCGTAGGGGAGGAAGGGGGGCACGCCGCCAACCGGTTTCGCGATGCGGGCAGCGGCGGTGCCGCCCGGCGGGAGGCCGCCGGTACGCGGGCGGGCGGGGCCGGCCGGCCGGCGCAGGTGCCGGGGCGCGCGGGGGCGGGCGTCGGTCGCACGGGTCACCGGGTCAGCCGGCGGCGCTTCCGGCCCGGCCGGCGCCGCGTCTGCCGTCGCACGGCGGCGGGTCCCCCCGGAGTGCGAGCCGGCGCACGATCCGCACGAGCTCGCTCGGCTCGAACGGCTTCGCCAGGAAGGCGTCCACCCCGGCGGCCACGCCGGAGTCCACCTCGTAGGGGGTGCAGGCGCTGACGACGGCCACGGGCAGGTGGCTGGTACGCGGATCGGAGCGCAGCCGGACCGCGGTCTGTATCCCGTCGAGCCGGGGCATGACGACGTCGAGCGTGATCACGTCCGGGCAGATGTGGTGCACCAGGTCCAGGCACTCGACACCATCGGCCGCGGTCACGACCTCGAAGCCCTCCAGCTCGAGGTTGACCCTGATCAGCTGCCGGATGACCTTGTTGTCGTCGACAACAAGCACGCGGCCGTACGCCCCTGACACGCTTCGAGGGTAGGGCGGCCGGAGGGGCTGCGTCCGGGTTTTGCCCACTTCCGACCGCGCCGGGCGCCGGGGAGTGCCCCGGCGCGGGCGCCTCGCCCGTCCGGCCCCGCGCCGGGACGTCGCGACGCGGGACGCCGACGTGGAAATACCTGTTCCCGGACACCCCGCAGGAGCTGGTAGGGTTTCACTCGTCGCCGCCGAGCGCAGCGACAACGCCCCCGTAGCTCAGGGGATAGAGCATCGGCCTCCGGAGCCGGGTGCGCAGGTTCGAATCCTGCCGGGGGCACTTCCGCCAGACAGCGCGACCAGGTCGCGCAGCAGGCGAAGTGCCAGATTTTAGGAGCCGGACCCAAATTTACTGGGTCCGGCTCCTTGTCGTTATCCACTACGCGGTCGTTATCCACTACGTGATCGCGACGGAGTGATGAATGGGTCCCCTGAACCCCACACCTACGGTTCCTCGGCATCACGTGGCCGGTCAGCGTAGCCCGCGTACCGCCGCCCGCCGCATAGGGGACTCACGCGAAGCGGTACACCGATCCGCCTACGCCATCACGAGGACGCCGGCGCCCAACCAATTTGTGTGCCGTTGCCATGCCGCAGTCGAGCGCGCCCCCCAAGCCACCCTGCCCGCTCCCGACTGGCTCTGGTCATGTCCAGCGAAAAGCCTAGACTGATGCCCGGTTTTCAGCATCAGCGTCTGCACGACAAGCGGTTCCAGGGGGGACGAACATCGAAATGGTAAAACAACAGGATTTCAGCGTCTGGTATAAGGCGAAAAATTTTCCACCGAAAGTGGTGGGGCGTGAGACGGATCGCATGAACTTTCCGATCGACGATCTCGCACACGCATTGTTTGTCACAGGACGGGCACCTGCGGACAGGGCCACCCATGGCACAACATCACTCTACGAGTGGCTGCACCGCGTGGCCTTGGTGCCGGCCTACTTGCGGATGGCACCGGGCGGCAGGCTGATGCGATCCGACCTTGCCCGAGAACTCGACCGCTCCGAGAAAGTCGCGTTGTCCTACACGCTGGGGCAAGCCATGACGGGCATTTTCAGCGAGAGAGTTCTTTCGGTCCGGTTCCTCATGCATGTTGACCGCTATGCCAACCGCTACGGCCTCGCGTTCGATCCGTCCAGCAAGAAGCGAGCAGACCTGTTCGGGCAGAAGCTGGACGGCGGATGGGTGGTGGCGGAGGCCAAGGGAAGGTCTGGGATCGTGGATTGGAAGTTGGAGCAGACAATGATCGCGCAGAAGGGAACCATTAAGTCGATCGGTGGAGTTGTGCCCGACTTCGCCTTCGGATGTGCCGCACACTTCCCCAAGTTGAACGACGGCTCGGAGCCTTTGGCTGTTCTTGCGATTGACCCCCCGGATTTCGAACCGGACGCGATCGACCTGGGAATCACACTGGACAAATTCATCCAGGCCTATTACGAACCTTTCCTTGCGGCTCTGGAAGGAAGCGGGTACAGAAATTCGAGCGGTGACTTCACAGTCGCACGTTACGACGCCATGGGGCTTCGCGTTGGGGTACTTCGCTCCGTGCTCGAACGTGTGGAACGAGCCCGTAATGGATCCGTCTCTGGGCTTCACGACGATGTAACCGCCCTCCTGAACGAGCAGGTACCGGAAGAGCGACCCGCTGGACAATTCCTCGACGGCACGATGGTCAAGTCCAATTGGAAGGCGCCCATGAGCCAGGACGATTGGAGCGAGTCCTACTACGTCGAAAAGTTCTGACATCGCCGGTGCCAGCCGTGCCTGCTCGGAGCAGACTCGTCCCCTCTCCGCTGGGCCGGACCCATGTGCGCTCGATGGGAGAACTCCTAGGCGTGAGTAGCGGGCGCCGGCGGCGTGACCGGCCGGCGCCTGACCGGTTGCGGACCTCGTCTCGCCGGACTTCGATCCAGGTGATCTGGTCGGCGGTAGGCATTCCAGGGCCCCACTCAAGGGCTGCGTATCAAGTTGCGGAGATTGCCGGCCAGGGCTCCCACGTCGTGTTTACCTTGCTCCGGGGTCACCGTCATGCCCAGCACTCCCGGAGCCTGGTGCGCGGTACAGCAGGGCTCGCGCAGGACCTCCGGGAGCGCTTGGGCCGGGCCGAGACGGCCGCAATCGACCAGGAGGCTGCGGACGGCGGCGCCGGGCGTACCCGATGCCGGTGCGTGTGCCGCAGGGATGTGAGACGGCGGCGAAACAAGCCGATGGGGGACCCGTTCCGCTCGGGAAGCCCGGCGGTGGGCGCCCGAGGTCAGGTAGTCGGTGCTGACACCGCGCGCGAGCCAGACGACGGCGAAGGGCTCCAGCGCGGCACAGTCGGCAGCGGAGAGCGCCAAGCGTGGTTCGCGGCGGCCAAGTTCGGCGAGGGCTCGGTAGCAAGGGAAGCCGCCGCGGCGGGCTGCGGGAAGCCCTTGCCCGGGCACCTTCCGGTGCCAGGGGGCCTGCGAAAGGCTCGGCAGGGGGTGCACCCTGATGTCCGCCTGCGCGGTGCGCTGCTGGGGCACGACCAGCAGGTCGGACTCGCACCTGCTCCGGGGCGCCGGCTTCCCCCGTGAGCCTGGCCGACCACCACTCGTAGTCGCGAGCGGCACGCGACCAGTAGGTGAGCGTCACCCACCGGCACTGGCCGCCCTCCTCCGCCCGGCGGCGAACACGGCGCAGATGTCCGGCCGCGGCGAGGGATTGCAAGGCGGTGCCGATGGTCATCTGGCCGTACAAGGGCAGGCCCATGGCCAGCGACTTGATGTCCAAGGCGGCGCCATCGGGCAGGTGGTCGACATACCCGGCGACGTAGCGTTCGCATCCGGCATGAGGACGAAGTCGTCCCCGCACTCGGCGTTGGCCGGGGGCGGTTGCTTGCCATAGCCGTTACGGGCCTTGGGGTAGGGCGCGAGGCTGCGGTGCCGGGCGGAAGGCGGAAGGGAGGCAGGGTGGTGTCCCCCCGAACTCCCTGCCTGCCTCCCGGACAGACCACACGGCTCGAATCCCGACGCCCGAACCACAACCCTCGGAACCCGAAGCTCAAGCACCGGCCCGGGGCCCCTCCCGGGCCCCTGAATGACTGCATGATCCACAGCACGCGAACCCTGCGATGTGAGACCCGAGCGCCGGAATGTCGACCGCACCACCACGAACGGGATGGCGGTGAACCTGGCGACTGCTGATCGCCTCATGGCCTGAGCCGCGACCTACCGACGCTTCAGAACACTCCATTCACGGGCCGGCTTCGGGATCTTCGCCTCGGCAGTACCCGGGACGGTGGCGTCCTGGACAACTTCACCCGTGATGACCTGACCCCCGGCCGGCTTGGCGAGTTCCAGATCGGAGAGGTGCGTCTTGAGCCTTCTGGCCATGGGGCGGAAGGTCGCGTAGGTGAGCCCGCCGGACACGGCAGCCCCGACGAGGGGAATGGCCTTCGAGACGGACTTTGCGAAGGTCTGCTTCGTCATCTCGACGCCGAGATGCTGGGCGACCTTCTTCACTACGGGGTAGACGACGCCCTTGGTCAGCGCCTGCTGGGGCAGCTTCTTGGCGACCTGCTCGGAGATCATCCCTGCTACCTTCCCCACGGCGGCGTTCGCGGACTGAGTTCCGAACATCACCCCGAAGAAGAGCGTGAGCACTCCCTTGGTGGCGTCATCGAGGTCGTCGTTTTCGGCGGAGAACAGATCGGGCCAGCTGAAGAGGTAGGCGAGCTTCTGCGCGATGCGCAGCATGTGCCCGACGTACTGGGCGAGATCGGCCGGCACCGTGGCGGGCATGGCGATGAATCCGGGAATCCCGGCCGCAGCGGAGAGCGCACTCACCTTGGCCGTTTCGTAACGAATGGACTCGTTGGCCACCCTGTCCAGGACAGCAAGAGGGATACCCGCCGCCGCGGGGGTCTCTTCCACCGCTCTGCGAACATCATCTTCCGAGCAGTGACGGGCCAGCGCCGTCCGCAGGTACGCCTCCCTGTCGACTCGCACACCCGGCAGCCTTGCTGCGCCAGCCAGAAGAGCGGAGAAGCGCGACTCCGGGTTCTCGCTCAGTTGTCCCGTGACCATGCCAGGAACGTACAGCAGGCGGGTGACCTGTATCCCCCGAACCGGTCATTGTCATCGCGGCTGGGGACTGCGCGAGCGGGAGTCGGCGGACAGAACCGGGGCCCCCGTCAGCGTCGCCCATGCGGGCATGCTCCGTCCCGTACCGGCCTCGCCGCGCATACGCTGCGTCAGCGTACGTACCTGGGGGGTGGGTAGCACGAAACGTCCGGCCTGGCGACGTAGATGATCAGAAGCCGTACGAGGGGCGTGTGCGCGAGTAGTGGACATGGTGGCTTACGAAGATTCGGCGACGTGATGCTGTTGTCCAAGCACTCTGTCGCCTTGAGCGAGCAAAGCCTCAGGTTGCCTGGCCATGACGTCACGGAACGCGCTGAGGCTGCGCGCGGAGACACGGACGCGTTCCGGCAGGCCACTCAGTCGTGGCCGACGGAACCGGCGAGTTGGTGAAGGCAGGGGGTAGGGCCGGCGACGATCTCGATCAGCGTCACACCTGCAACACCGTTCGCTACCGCCCCTGTTGCAGACGAAGGCTGACGTACGAACTCGACGCGCGGAGCCGCCGGGCGTGGCGGAGCCCGGGAGTCGTATCCAGCTCCCGGGCCCCTGGGGTTGCCACCCAATTGCGCTTGCCGGCGCCTTTTAAGAGTGCGGATCAGTCGTCATACCGTCGCGTTCTGCCTTTGAACTACCGCGCCGTGGCAGAGGCGCAGGCCGGATTCGAACCAGCATTCAACGGTGTTCGTCCGTACTCGGTCGGTCCGGCAATCGGCGGCGATACTGAAGCTGGAGCGAGAGTCTGAGATTGATCGCGGCCGCCTCTGCCATGTTGGGCCACCCCGGCAGGTGGAGCCGGGGGGAGGACTCGAACCTCCACCGTTACCGCGTCTTCAGGCTGAACGTCAGTTTCAGCTTGCGCTCGTCACACGGGGCGGACATCGATTCCGCCTCGTGCAGGGTGCGCACCCCCACGGCATGCGCGGGGGCGTCTGTGGGTGCCGCCTCGCGTCCGGCCTCAGCCGAACAGGTAGCCGAACACCGCGTCGCCGACCCGCCGGTCGGTGACCTCGGCGCCGTTGGCCTCCTCACGGGCGAACTTCACCGCGTGCTGGAGCTTCTCGACCCGCTCCAGGAGTTCGTTCACCCGGCGCGCCGGCAGCGCCCCGGAGAACTTCACGGTGGTCCAGTACCCGATCGGTACGTCCTCGTAGTACACGTCGACCTGTGCCGGGTGCTTCTCCGTCGCCTCGGCCTTGACGTGGTTGCGGGGGACCTTCTTCGTGCGGATGGTGCGTACGGGGTCGGTCTTCCACCAGTCCGTCGACGGGTCGGGCGACCAGGACTCGGAGGCGTCGAGCGTGGGCAGCTTCTTGACGAAGGTGTGCAGGTCGGTGAGCTGCTTCTCGAGGAACAGCAGGTAGCTGACCGGCACGTCGGCGAGGACGGTGCGCCCGTCCACGGTGACGTCCGCGGCGGCGGTGCGGTTGGCCCAGTCCTTGGTGGCGGTCACGTCGAACAGCCGGGTCAGTGACCGGGACATCTCCCGCAGGACGTCCTCGGCCTGGACCTGCACCCGCGTCGACTCGGGCGGCAGCTGCTCGCCCTCCTCGTCCTTGGGCTGGTACGTACGCGAGATGCCCGCCAGCAGCGCCGGCTTCTGCACCTTGTGGTGGGCCGCGGTGATGTCCTGGAGCGACTTGCTCTTGACACCCTTCTCCACGGCGATGATCTGGTTGAGCTTCGTCACTTCGCCCCCTTCGAGTGGCAGAAACGTACCTCAGCCGACGTCGATCACCCGAATGGATATTCGCCTCCACCGACAGGGGTGGGCTACGGCGCCGGGTACGTCACCCCGCCTCGCCCGTCGACCTCGGGCTCGGCGCCCCAGGCGCCCGATCAGGCCCGCCGGGAAGGCCACCCGTTCGCGGAGGGTGACGACGATGTCGAAGCCGGCGAGGGCGGCGGCCAGTTCGTCCTCGGTGGCGTGGTGTTCGGTGAAGCTCACCACGTCGACGTCCGCGGTTACGGGCGACCAGTCGGCGGCGGAGGTCGCGACGGACCGGTAGTCGTCGAGCACGGCACAGCGAAGTCTCATGGCGGGTTTCTCCCCAGGCGGCGGCAGCGAGGAATCTACCGTCGCCGCCCCGGGTTCATCCGGCCGACCATGCCTCCCGGCGCCGCGCGACGTCGTACACCTTCTCCACCTGGGTGGGGGTCAGTACGCCGGTCAGCGGGGCCAGTGCGGACACCTGCCGGTCGCGGTAGACGCGCACACCCGGCGGGGCGGCGATGACGTCCAGGGTGGTGACGCCGACGAACACCAGCACGGTGTGGACGGGCACGGGGAAGGCGCAGTGCGTCTCCAGCACCCGCTGGGCGTCCGCCGCCCCGGGCCGGTCGGCGAGCGCCCAGGGACGCGGCGCGCCGTCTCCGATCCGCCAGGTCCCCTCCTCGACCCGTACGCGGGCCCCGGGGTGGTGTTCGGCGTGCACGGCGAACACCCCGCCCGGCCCGATCAGGAGGTGCCCCAACTCCGTGCCGTCCGGCAGGGGTACGGAGTGCAGGACCCGCCAGCCGTGCCGCGTCAGCCGCCTCAGCTCGGCGCCCACCCGTCGCTCGCCCGCCAGCGCGGTCAGGCGGGGGTCCACGTCCTTGCGCCTGCGCAGCGCCCCGGTGGCGGCCCGTACGAGCGCCCCGGTGCCGGACGCGTCGGGCCGCGCCCGCAGCGCGGCACCGGGACGCCTGGCGGCGAGGTCGTTCGCCGGGGTGAGCTCGGGCAGCAGGGGCCGCGGGAAGCGTCCCGGCGGGACCGGTGCGGGGGCGGGCACGCGGTACCGGTGGGTCGCCTGACCGGGCGCGGGCGTCGGCGGGGACGCAGGCGCACCACCCTGCCGGTACTCCGGTCCGGGCGCGGATGCGGGCATCTGCTCATCGTCGTGCCGGGTCAGGGGCCGCTCCCCCACGACGGGCGTCAGTGGCCCGTAGCCGC
The DNA here is from genome assembly GCF_040629645.1 of Streptomyces sp. NPDC005899. NCBI lineage: Bacteria > Bacillati > Actinomycetota > Actinomycetes > Kitasatosporales > Streptomycetaceae > Streptomyces > Streptomyces sp. NPDC005899. The sequence continues at coordinate 14,945 of NZ_JBEXWB010000106.1, forward strand.
GTACACCGGTCCCCTCCGTCTCCGTGGCCACAGCCGGTCGCTGCTGCGGGACCCGGGGAGCGGCCGCCTCCCCGACCGCCACGGCCTGCCCTCCCGCCGGCCCCTCGGCGACCGGCCGTTCCGCAGCCGGCCGTTCCGCGGCCGTTCCTTCGGCAACCGGCCGTTCCCCAGCCGGCCCTCCCCCGGCCCGTTCTCCCGGGTCGCGCTTCCGCGTCCGCCGCAGCGGCGGGATCCGGGGCATCGGCGGCGGGGCCGACGGCGGCGGTCCCGGGGGCGGCATGTCGCTCAGGGCCGGGGCGTGCGGCACCTGGCGGGCCAGGGCGTCGGTGACGGCGTCGCGGTAGCGCGGATGCAGGACGGTGATGGTGCCGTTGGCCAGGTCCGCCCATCCGATCGCCGTGCCGTCCGGCAGATTCACGTAGAGCCGGTCGTGCCCGAAGAGCTGCCATGACGTGACCTTGAGATCCTGCATCGTGCCCCTCCTGTTCACCGTTCCGACGTCCCTGCCACCCAGCGTGTACGGCGGCTCCGCCACCGGACAGGGCGCAAAGCGGGCGCGCGGGGTCGAGGAGGCGGCGTTCCCGGGGCGGTCCGGGTCCGGATGTGCCCCGGACCGCCCCGGCACCCCGGTCAGAGCAGGGGGAGGCCGGGTGCCGGGTAGGCGTCCATCATCGCCTTGACCTCGCCCCGGACCTTGGAAACCGTGGTTTCGTCACCTGTACGGGCGGCTTCCACCACGAGATCGATCCACTGTGCGACGGCGCCCATCTCGGACGCCGGTACGCCCCGTGACGTGAGGGCCGGGGTCCCGATGCGGATGCCGGACGGGTCGAAGGGCCTTCGCCGGTCGTACGGGACGGTGTTGTGGTTGACGACGATGCCCGCCCGGTCCAGCGCCTTGGCCGCGTCCTTGCCCGGTACACCGCGCGCGGTGAGGTCGAGCAGCAGCAGGTGGTTGTCCGTGCCGCCGGACACCAGGTCGAAGCCGCGTGCGGCCAGTTCCTCGCCGAGCGCGTGGGCGTTGGAGACGACCTGGTGCGCGTACGCGCCGAACGCCTCGCCCGAGGCCTCCTTCAGCGCGACCGCGATCGCGGCTGTGGTCTGGTTGTGCGGGCCGCCCTGCAGTCCGGGAAAGACCGCACGGTCGATGGCCCGGGCGTGCTCGGCCCGGGAGAGCAGCATCGCCCCGCGCGGGCCGCGCAGTGTCTTGTGGGTGGTGGTGGACACGACGTCGGCGTGGGGAGCGGGTGACGGGTGGGCACCGCCGGCGATCAGCCCCGCGATGTGGGCGACGTCGGCCACCAGCACCGCTCCCACCTCCCGGGCGATGTCGGCGAAGCCGGCGAAGTCGATCGTCCGGGGTACGGCGGTGCCTCCGCAGAAGATCACCTTGGGCCGCTCGGCGCGTGCCAGGTCCCGTACCTCGTCGAGGTCGACGCGTCCCGTGTCGCGCCGCACGCCGTACCCGACGCCCCGGAACCACGTGCCGGTCGCGGAGACGCCCCAGCCGTGGGTGAGGTGGCCGCCCATGGGCAGCGACATGCCGAGGACCGTGTCCCCGGGCTCCAGGAATGCGAGGTACACGGCGAGGTTGGCCGGTGAGCCGGAGTAGGGCTGCACGTTGGCGTGCTCCATCCGGAACAGCGCCTTGGCCCGCTCGACGGCCAGTGCCTCCACCTGGTCGATGACCTGCTGGCCCTCGTAGTACCGCTTGCCGGGGTAGCCCTCGGAGTACTTGTTCTGCAGGACGGTGCCGGAGGCTTCCAGCACGGCGGCGGACACGTAGTTCTCACTGGCGATCAGGCGCAGGGTGTCGGCCTGGAGGCGCTCCTCGGCGCCCACGAGCGCGGCGAGTTCGGGATCCGCCGCGGTCAGGGCGGGATGACGGGTGTCGGACGGCTGGACGGTCACGGGAGGCCTCCCGGGTCGGTCGCACTGCTGCGACGTGGACCCGGATGCCCAGGCGGACGGCCTTCCGGAGATGACGCCCCGGGCGTGCCGGGGTGTGCCGCTTCCTCGTGGTCGTTTCCACGGAGCACCCTGCCGGGCGCGCGCCAGTCGCGGCATCTCGCACTTTAGTACGCGCACATCCGAAAAGACGCGTGGATCGCGTCGAAAGCGGGCAGCTTCCCGGTGGCCTGCGGAGGCATCACGGTGGGGGGACCGTATGGAAGCAAGGGATCGATGGGGCGCGCCCGAGTCCGGACAGCCCGGTGCGGGAGGACCCGGCTCGCACGAGCCGCCGCCGGCGCCGCCGGC
>NZ_JBEXWB010000107.1:0-17091 GCF_040629645.1 Streptomyces sp. NPDC005899
GGCTACTGGCAGGGATCGCGCCAGGCGGTGGACGAGTTCCTGGAGCAGACCGGCGCGGCTGCGGGCGTTGACCTCGGCGACGCGGGCGCTCAGCAGTTCGGCGGCTCCGGCCGGACGCACGCGGGAGGCGTCCGCGTCCCATTCCGGGCCGCCGCCGAGCGGGCGGAGCCGGTAGCAGGGACCTTCGTGGCCCGTCACCAGCCCCACCCGGCCGCTCCCCTCGTCGTACACGGCGATCCCGACACCGGGCAGGCCGTCAGGGGGCAGGCCGTCATCGGGCACCCGCCACCCCGTTCCTGATCACGGCGGCGAGCGCATGCGCCACGGGGGCGGAGCAGACACCGAGATGGACGAGGGCGTAACGGGCCACCCGTCCGCCCTCACCACCCTCGGTGTCCGGCCACGGGGTGCGGATGTCCATGGCGGGCAACTGGATACCGGCTCCGCGCAGCGCGGCGGCGAGGGCGTCACGCGCGTCGACGGCCTCCCGCACCTTGGCCGTGGCCGCGTTCCCGGGCCGGGGGACGGCGGCCCCGGCCCGTGGCGTCCTGCGGGGGAGCGGCGGCTTCTGCGACGACGTCATGGGTGACTTCCTTCGGTTGCTCATCGGCGGATTCCCGCGCCGGGCCACACGTCTGTGGCTACCGTGTGTGAGGGGTGCGCTACGAGAGTGGCCCGGCAGGGGGCGCGACACACCGACGGCGGGGTGTGCTTCCCCGGCAGGTGACGCACGTTCCACACGTTCCACGGAGGGCACGATGCCGACGAGACGGGCGGTCACAGGCCGCAGCAGGGAACCACGCGCGCGGTTCGCGGAGGAACTGCGGCTGCTACGCACCGCGCGTGGCGACAGCCTGCGGCAGCTCGGCGAACGGCTGGGCTGGGACTGGTCGTTGTTCGGGAAGATGGAGAAGGGCGAGACGGTCGGCGGCCCGGAGGTGGTGCAGGCGCTGGACCAGCACTACGGAACGCCGGGCCTGCTGCTGGCGCTGTGGGAGCTGGCGGTCAGCGACCAGACGCAGTTCAAGGAGCGGTACAGGCGGTACATGGCGCTGGAGGCCGAGGCGACGAGCCTCTGGCACTTCGCGGTGAGCGTGCTGCCCGGACTGTTGCAGACGCCGGGGTATGCGCGGGAACTACTGGTTGCGGGCGGTATCAAGGAACCGGAGTTGACCCAGCAGGTCGACGCCCGGATGGGGCGGCGGGAGTTGCTGGCCGGGGACACCGCTCCCGACTTCCGCACAATCCTGTCGGAGTCGGTGCTCCGGACTCCCATGCGTGTGGCAGCGGAGTGGCAGCGGCAGCTGGAGCACCTGCTGGAGGTCGCCGACCGCTCGAACGTGACGGTGCATGTACTACCGCAGAACGCCGGACTGCACGGTCTGATGGGGGCGGACGTCTGGTATCTCCTGCTGCCGCAGGGCCAGACGGTGGCGTACACGGAGAACGGATACCGGGGCGAACTCATCGAGGAATCCGGTCCTGTCGTGCGTTTGCAGAGAACATACGATGCGGTACGCGACCTGGCGTTGTCCCCGGGCGAGTCGCGGAAGTTCATCATGCGGATGTTGGAGGAAGTGACGTGCGAGCCATCGACCTGAGTACCGCGTTCTGGCGTAAGAGCAGCTACAGCAATCAGGACGGCGGCGCCTGCGTCGAGGTCTCCGACGACTTCGCCACCTTCGTCCCCGTGCGCGACGGTAAGGACCCGCACGGCCCCGCGCTCGTCTTCTCGGCGGGCGGCTGGGCGTCGTTCGTGTCCGCGGTGAGGGACGGGGCGATGGGCGACTGAGTCGCTCGACGCGTAGGACGATGGTCCGTTGCGGGGCCCGGCGGACCGGTGCCGGTCGGCAGTGAGCGACTACCACCGAACGCGACGCGGGCCCGGCACCGGTCGCCACGCCACGAAAGCCCGCAACCGCTTGCCGGCAAGCCGCCCTTCACGGGATCGTCCACCTGGGACCATCGTCTGGACGTACGGGATGAGGGAGGGTGCGTTTCGATGCCTTGGTCACACCGGATCACTGCCCGCGTGCGGCCAGTCCTGACCGAAGGAAACAGGGTCAGGCTCCTTCTCGCTCGGCGTGCCGCGGCGGCATCCAGGCGCCGTGCCGACCCGTTACTCCGGCGTGCGGAGTTTGCCTTGTCGGGAAACTCCAGGAACAGAATCCGTCGCGCTCGAAGGATCACGGCAGAAACCGCATATGCCGTTGAGCGTCACCCAGGGGTTTCGGCCCCCCTCTCGCTTCGCGCCAGAGGGCAGATAACCACCAGCACCTATCTCCACCTTCAGTACAGTAATTCGAGGTGGCCTCATGTGCTGTTCGGTGCGGCCGTCCTGCTCCTGCTGGTCGATATCGAGGAGCAGCGCGACCCTTTTTACGGACAGGTTCTCTCCGCGCTGCGGACAACTCTCGACCGCTATAACCGCCCAGCTCCCGAGCTGGGCTTCTCCCCTGACAGGCACCTTCCTGATCCATCGCTCGAGGGAATGGCTCTAGCCGCCCTGCTGGCGCTCATGGGGTGTGTGTTCCTCCTGCGCGGCAGGATGGAGGATATCCGACGTCTCGCCTTTCGAAGGAGAAGAGCCAGCTTCATTCCCGCATACTGCGCTTCGCTTGTTCTGTCCTGCGCCGAACTCGGTTCCGCCTCGTTCGAGCAGAGGAAACAGCTGCTGACGCGTATCGACCGCACGGCCGGTCTCCTGCAAATCGAGCTGGCCGGACTTTCAGTACACGTCACCCGTAGACGCAACTCTCCCCGGAAGACGGCAATCGACCAGCACGCCAAGTTGGTGGCAGCGGCCTTGCTCAGGCAGGTCGAGCAGCTCGACAGTCAGCCCACCAGGGCTGCCGAAAATGTGGCCGAGCTGGCGATCCACATCTGCGAGCGATACTCCCACGGACTCGTGGGAGCCCTGTTGGATCCGGCGCGGCTTGCGGGGCTCACGCCGGTTACCAGCCATGAGAATCTGCGACTTGCGTCGGCTGTGATCCTCACCGGGGCGACCATCGTAGGAATCTCCTACACGGGGCTTCCAGCCGCTCCGGTCGCCGTCGTCGGTAGCGGGCTGGGTCTGCTGATCTTTCGCAGCATCCTCGGCCCTCGCTCGACCTCTCTGGATCTGTTCGATTCCATGCGGGGCATCCAGAGGCCGTGAGCGCACACCGGGGCCGCAGCCCGGTCGGGTACCCGTGATCAGCCGACCTTCCGGCTGATCCGGCAGGCGGTGCGGCAGAAGCCGGCTCTCGGGACCAGGCGCCCGTCAGAACCGGCGGATCGTCATCCCGGCCCCTCAGTCCTGTCCCGGTGCCTCCAGGGCGATGCGGTGATCGCCGGCGTAGACGTTCATGGACGGTCCCCGCAGGAAGCCGACGAGGGTCAGCCCGCTCTCGGCCGCGAGGTCGACGGCCAGGGCCGACGGCGCCGACACCGACGCGAGCACCGGGATCCCGGCCATCACCGCCTTCTGCGCCAGCTCGAAGGAGGCGCGCCCCGAGACCAGCAGGATGGCCCGGGAGAGCGGCAGCCGTCCGTCCGTCAGCGCCCGCCCCACCAGCTTGTCCACCGCGTTGTGACGGCCGACGTCCTCCCGGACATCGAGCAGGTCACCCTCCTGCGAGAACAGCGCCGCGGCGTGCAGGCCCCCGGTCCGGTCGAACACCCGCTGCGCCTCGCGCAATCGGTCGGGAAGGGTGGCCAGCAGTGCGGGTGTCACCCGGACCGGCGGGGAGTCGGCGACGGGGTGGCGGGTGGTGGTGCGGACGGCGTCCAGGCTGGCCTTGCCGCACAGGCCGCAGGAGGACGTGGTGTAGACGTTGCGCTCGAGCGTGATGTCGGGGACGACCACACCCGGGGCCAACTGCACGTCCACGACGTTGTACGTGTTGACCCCCTCCGCCGTCGCCCCGGCGCAGTACACGATCGACCGCACCTCGGAGCCCGCACCGATCACACCCTCGCTCACCAGGAAGCCCGCCGCGAGCGCGAAGTCGTCGCCGGGGGTGCGCATCGTGATGGCGAGCGGCCTGCCGTTCAGCCGGATCTCCAAGGGCTCCTCGGCGACGAGGGTGTCGGGGCGGGTCGTGACCACCCCGTCCCGGATGCGGATGGTGCGGCGACGCTCGGTGACCCGTCCCATAGCCGTCATTCCCGATTCTGTACGTGGTGGAAGCCGAAACGGCCTTTGTCACAGAGGTTGCCATGGGCCGCGGGGCCGTCGGGCGGCGAGGTGGCTCCGCTGATCCCGCTCCTGCGGTGATCCCGCCGTGTGTGACTGCGTGTGCCCCTTCGCTCCGTTTGCGGAGTCGTCCCAGAAGTTCCCGGGCGGCTGCTCGGGACGCTCCAAGCCTGGAGCCGGATTCCTGTCGGGTTACATGCCTCTGTACCGGTCGGTAGCAACCAAGACTGGTGAGCTCCTGCCAAACGTAGCGAGGGGAACCCGTACATGACCGGCTCACGTGTCGTGGCGCTCGGCCACCACCAGCCCGCCAAGGTCCTCACCAACGACGACCTGGCGGCCATGGTCGACACCAGCGACGAGTGGATCACCAGCCGGGTCGGGATCAGGACCCGGCACGTGGGCGGTCCGGACGAGCCGGTGGACGAGCTGGCGGCGCACGCGGCCGCCAAGGCGCTCGCGACGGCCGGACTGCGGCCCGCCGAGATCGACATGGTCCTCGTCGCCACGTCCACGGCGATCGACCGCTCGCCGAGCATGTCGGCCCGGGTCGCGGCACGCTTGGGCATGGGCTCACCGGCCGTGATGGACATCAACGTCGTCTGCTCCGGGTTCACCCACGCCCTCGCCACCGCCGACCACGCGATCCGGGCGGGTGCGGCGAGCCGGGTCCTCGTCATCGGCGCCGACAAGATGGGCGACATCGTCGACTGGACGGACCGCTCCACCTGCGTCCTGATGGGGGACGGCGCGGGAGCCGCCGTCGTCGTCGCCGACCCGGACGCGGGTGACCGGCCCGGCATCGGCCCCGTCCTGTGGGGCTCGGTGCCCGAGATGGGGAACGCCGTGCGGATCGAGGGCACGCCCCCGCGCTTCGCGCAGGAGGGGCAGTCCGTCTACCGCTGGGCCACCACACGGCTGCCGCCCATCGCCCGCGCCGTCTGCGAGCGGGCCGGTGTCACGCCCGAGGAGCTGGGCGCCGTCGTGCTGCACCAGGCCAACCTGCGGATCATCGAACCCGTCGCCAGGAAGATCGGGGCGGTCAACGCGGTCATCGCCCGGGACGTCGTGGATTCCGGCAACACCTCGGCGGCGTCGATCCCGATGGCCCTGTCCAAGCTGGTCGAGCGGGGCGAGGTCGAGCGCGGCGCTCCGGCCCTGCTCTTCGGCTTCGGCGGCAACCTGTCGTACGCCGGCCAGGTGATCCGCTGTCCCTGAGGCGCACCGCGCCGGCGTCACGGGGCGGTGGGTGAGGAGGGCGGGACCGGCCCCGGTCCCGTCGGTGCCGCCCGCGGCACGGACTCCGAGGACGCACCTTTGTCCTGAGTGTGGAGAAAGTTGGAGCTGATTCCTGCGCAACTTCTTCCCCCTCGGGTGAACCGCTGCTACGTTCCCCTCGAAAGCCCGACGGACTGGCCGATGTGGCGGGGAGGGACGCGTGAGACGCATGACGGCACGACCCGCGAACACGCACCAGGCGCGACTGCTGAGACTGCTGCGCGACGACGGGCCCAACTCCCGTGCACAGCTGGGGGACCAGGTCGACCTCTCGCGCTCGAAGCTGGCCGTCGAGGTGGACCGGCTGCTGGAGACGGGACTCGTCGTCGCCGACGGCCTCGCGGCCTCCCGCGGCGGACGGCGATCCCACAACATCCGGCTCGCCCCGCAACTGCGCTTCCTCGGGGTCGACATCGGCGCGACCTCCGTCGACGTGGCCGTCACCAACGCCGAGTTGGAGGTCCTCGGGCACCTCAACCACCCCATGGACGTCCGCGAAGGCCCCGTCGCCGTCTTCGAACAGGTGCTGGCCATGGCGGCCAAGCTCCGGGCGTCGGGGCTGGCCGAGGGATTCGACGGCGCCGGCATCGGCGTACCGGGCCCGGTCCGCTTCCCCGAAGGCGTCCCGGTCGCACCCCCGATCATGCCCGGCTGGGACGGATTCCCGGTCCGGGAGGCGCTCAGCCAGGAACTCGGTTGCCCCGTCATGGTCGACAACGACGTGAACCTGATGGCGATGGGGGAGCAGCACGCGGGCGTCGCCCGTTCCGTGGGCGACTTCCTGTGCGTCAAGATCGGGACCGGTATCGGCTGCGGCATCGTCGTCGGCGGCGAGGTCTACCGTGGTACGACGGGCAGCGCGGGCGACATCGGGCACATCCAGGTGGAACCCGACGGGCGGGCCTGCGCCTGCGGCAACCGGGGCTGCCTGGAAGCCCACTTCAGCGGTGCCGCCCTCGCCCGCGACGCCGAGGACGCGGCCCGGGCGGGCCTCTCCGTGGAACTCGCGACCCGGCTGGAGACGGCCGGAAAGCTGTCGGCCGTCGACGTGGCCGCGGCCGCGGCCGCGGGCGACGCCACCGCCCTGGACCTGATCCGTGAGGGCGGCAACCGGGTCGGCCAGGTCATCGCCGGCCTCGTCAGTTTCTTCAACCCGGGCCTCGTCGTGATCGGCGGCGGGGTGACCGGGCTCGGCCACAACCTGCTGGCCAGCATCCGTACCCAGGTCTACCGGCAGTCCCTGCCACTGGCCACGGGCAACCTTCCCATCGTCCTCGGCGAGCTGGGGCCGGCCGCCGGGGTGACCGGCGCCGCCAGGCTCATCAGCGACCACCTGTTCTCGCCGGCCTGAGCTCCGGGCCGGCGCGCCGTTCGGCAAGCGCCCCGCAGTCGTCTCCGTAAGCAGTCTGTACCGAGCACCGCCATGTAGCAGTTTTCGTGAACAGCCCGCACGAGCACCGCCCAGCAGTCCCGTCCGCAGTACGGCACCGCCGGCACTGCGCCCTGCCCGCTCACCGGCCTTCCCCGCACTCCCGGCACCGCCCGGGCAGGGGAGACCCCCGTTTCGCCGAGGGGATTCGTCATGGCACCGGAACCACCCCTGCTCACCATGTCCGGCATCACCAAATCGTTTCCCGGCGTGCGCGCCCTGGACGGCGTGGACCTGGAGGTCCAGGCCGGCGAGGTGCACTGCCTCCTCGGCCAGAACGGCGCCGGAAAGTCCACCCTCATCAAGGTGCTGGCCGGTGCCCACCAGCCCGACGGCGGCGCCATCACCTGGCGCGGCACGCCCGTCCAGCTGTCCTCGCCGATCACCGCGATGCGCCTGGGCATCGCGACCATCTACCAGGAACTCGACCTGATCCAGGGCCTGTCCGTCGCGGAGAACGTCTTCCTGGGGCACGAGCCCACCACCGCCGGGTTCGTGGTGCGCACCCGCGAGGCGAAGACGGCGGCCACCGCGCTCCTGCGACGCCTCGGCCATCCGGAGATCGACCCGGCGCGTGCGGTCGGTGACCTGTCCGCGGCCCACCAGCAGATCGTCTCCATGGCGCGGGCGCTCTCGCACGACGTGCGGCTCATCGTGATGGACGAACCGTCCGCCGCACTGGATCCGGACGAGGTGGACAACCTCTTCCGCATCGTCGACGGCCTCACCGCCGACGGCGTGGCCGTCGTCTACATCTCGCACCGGCTGGAGGAGATCCGCCGCATAGGTGACCGGGTGACCGTCCTCAAGGACGGCCGGGCCGTCGCCGTCGGCCTCCCCGCCGAGTCCACGCCGACCCGGGACATCGTTGCCATGATGACCGGCCGCAACGTCGAGTACGTGTTCCCCCCGCGTCCCGCGGCCGGCGGCGGACCGAGCGCGGCGGCACCCGTACTCACCATCGAGGGACTCTCCAGGAAGGGCGAGTTCGAGCCGCTGGACCTGGAGTTGCGGCCGGGGGAGATCGTCGGCCTGGCCGGGCTCGTCGGCTCGGGGCGGTCGGAGATCCTGGAGACCGTCTACGGCGCACGGAAGCCCACCACGGGCCGTGTCACCGTCGCCGGCACACCGCTGCGCCCCGGCAGCGTCCGGGCCGCCGTCGCCGCGGGGATCGGACTCGCCCCGGAGGAACGCAAGGCGCAGGCACTCCTGCTGACCGAATCGGTCACCCGCAACGTCTCCGTCTCCTCCCTCTCCCGCTTCGCCCGCGCCGGCTGGGTCGACCGGGGCGCCGAGCGCGCGGCAGCCAGGGCCGCCACCCGCGAGCTCTCCCTGCGTCCCGACAACCCGGACGCCGCCGTCCGCACCCTGTCGGGCGGCAACCAGCAGAAGGCGGTCCTGGCCCGCTGGCTGCTGCGCGGTTGCAAGGTGCTGCTGCTGGACGAACCCACCCGCGGTGTCGACGTCGGCGCCCGCGCCGAGCTCTACGCCGTGATCCGCCGGCTGGCCGACGAAGGCCTCGCCGTCCTGCTCGTCTCCAGCGAGGTGCCCGAAGTGCTGGGCCTCGCCGACCGGGTGCTGGTGCTCCGCGAGGGCCGGGTCGTGCACACGGCCGACGCCCGGGAGCTCGACGAGCACCGTGTACTCGACCTCGTCATGGAAGGGAGCCCGACGTCATGACACAGCCCGCACCGCCGGCGCAGCACCACGGGCCGGAGAAGGCACCCCTGGCCGGCCCCGCCGCCCCGCCCGCCGAGCAGGGCGGCGGCCTGCGCACCCTCGGTATGCGCGCCGACGTCCGCAACCTGTCACTGCTCGGTGTGCTCGCCGTACTGATAGCCGTCGGCGGCCTCACCGAACCGGACGCGTTCCTGGACACCGGGAACCTCCAGCTGATCCTGACGCAGTCCTCCGTCATCGGGGTCGTCACCGTCGGCATGACCTTCGTCATCACCAGCGGCGGCATCGACCTGTCCGTCGGCGCGATGGTGGCCCTGGCCTCCGTCTGGGCGACCACCCTCGCCACCCAGGAGTACGGCTTCGCGGGCATCCTCTTCACCGCCGTGGTCGTCGGGCTCGCCGCGGGCCTGGTCAACGGGCTGCTCATCGCGTACGGCGGGATGGTGCCCTTCATCGCGACCCTGGCGATGCTCGCCTCGGCGCGTGGGCTGGCGTTGCAGATCACCGACGGCAGGACGCAGATCGTGACCGTCCCGTCCGTCCTCGACCTCGGCCTGCCCGACGCCTACGTCCTCGGCATCCCGCCGCTCGTCCTCGTCTTCGCCGCGGTGACGGTGGCCGGCTGGCTGATCCTGAACCGGACGACGTTCGGGCGCCGCACGGTGGCGGTCGGCGGGAACGCGGAGGCGGCCCGGCTCGCCGGGATCGACGTGCGCCGCCAGCGGCTCTACCTCTACCTGCTCTCCGGCCTGTGCTGCGGCATCGCCGCCTTCATGCTGATCATCCTGTCCGGGTCGGGCCAGAACACCAACGGCAACCTGTACGAACTCGACGCGATCGCCGCCGCGATCATCGGCGGCACCCTGCTGAGCGGAGGCCGCGGGACGATCGTGGGATCCGTGCTCGGTGTCCTCGTCTTCACCACCATCACCAACATCTTCGCGCTCAACAACCTCCAGAGCGACGTCCAGGAGATCGCCAAGGGCGCGATCATCGTCGCCGCCGTCCTGGTCCAGCGCCGCACCTCACGCCACGGCGAGACCTGAGACACCGGCGAAACCGCTCCACCCACCCCCCGCCCGCTGTTCCGTATGCCACGCACCGGATGAAGGGTTCGACAGCCATGCCAGAAACCAGCCGCAGAGGACTGCTCTTCGGCACCGCGGCCGTCTCCGCGGGAGCCTTCCTCACCGCCTGTACCAGCAACGAGCCCAAGGAGAAGGCGACGGCGCAGAGCAACGGTCCCGCCGCCGACGACAAGCCGGGCACACCCGTCACGATCGGCTTCGCCGGTCCGCAGGCCGACCACGGCTGGCTCAACGCGATCAACGTGAACGCCAGGTCCCGGGCGGAGAAGTACTCCGAGGTGACCCTGGAGATCACCGAGGGGTCCAACGACACCGCGACCCAGATCGGCCAGGTCAAGACCCTCATCAACAAGAAGGTCGACGTCCTCGTCGTCCTCCCCGCCGACGGCAAGGCACTCACCCAGGTCGGTCTGGAGGCCATGAAGGCGGGCATCCCCGTCGTCAACCTGGACCGCATCTTCGCCTCGCCGCAGGCATACCGCTGCTGGGTCGGCGGTGACAACTACGGCATGGGGCTCAACGCCGGGCACTACATAGGCGAGCGGCTCAAGGGCAAGGCCGGCGCCAAGGTCGTCGAACTCGCGGGCATCGACAACCTGGAGCTCACCAAACAGCGCAGCCAGGGCTTCGCGGACGCGCTGAAGAACTACTCCAACGTGCGGCTGGTGGCCCGTCAGGCAGCCGACTTCACCGTGGAGTCCGGCCAGGCGAAGATGGCGCAGCTCCTCCAGGCGCAGAAGCAGTTCGACGCCCTGTGGAACCACGACGACGACCAGGGTGTGGGCGCCCTGCGCGCCATCCAGCAGGCGGGCCGTGACGAGTTCGTCATGGTCGGCGGCGCCGGGGCGAAGTCCGCGATGGACGCCATCAAGGCGGACAACAGCGTCCTGAAGGCCACCGTCCTGTACCCGCCGACGATGGCCGCGTCAGCGATCGACCTGGCCCGCGCACTCGGGCAGGGCAAGGGCGTCGCCGGACTCTCCGAGATGGAGATCCCGACGTCGCTGACCCTGTACTCCGCCGTGGTCACCAAGGACAACGTCGACCAGTACCTGCCGACGGGCTTCAGCTGATCCCGTACCGCCGCCGCCACCGAACCACCGACGAGGAGGAAGCCCGCATGGCCCGTAGGGAAGAGACGGAGCAGGAGACCGGGGCGCCGCCGCCGGCGCAGCGGCCACCGACGGCACTCGGGGTCGGCATGGTCGGATACGCGTTCATGGGAGCCGCCCACTCGCAGGGGTGGCGGACCGCGGGACACGTCTTCGACCTGCCGGTGAGACCCGCTCTCGCCGCGATCTGCGGACGCGACCGCACGGCCGTGGAGGCCGCCGCGGCCCGCCACGGCTGGGCGGCGGCGGAGACCGACTGGCGTGCCCTGATCGCCCGGGACGACGTGCACCTCGTCGACATCTGCACCCCGGGCGACAGCCACGCGGAGATCGCCATCGCCGCACTGGAGGCGGGCAAGCACGTGCTGTGCGAGAAGCCGCTCGCCAACACGGTCGCCGAGGCGGAGGCCATGGCCGAGGCCGCCGCGCGGGCCGCGGCACGGGGGCAGGTGGCCGTCGTCGGCTTCAACTACCGCAAGGTGCCCGCCCTCACGTACGCCCGCTCCATGATCGAGGCGGGCCGGCTGGGCCGCCTGCGGCACGTGCGGGCGACCTACCTCCAGGACTGGCTGGTGGACCCGGAGTCGCCGCTGACCTGGCGGCTGGAGCGCGAGCACGCCGGTTCGGGCGCGCTGGGGGACCTCGGGGCGCACATCGTCGACCTCGCCCAGTACCTCTCCGGCGAGCTGCTGGTCGGTGTCTCCGCGGTGAGTGAGACCTTCGTACGCGAACGGCCCGTGCTCGCCGGTTCGGCCGCCGGGCTCACGGGCACCGCCGACGGTGCCGTACGGGGGGCGGTCACCGTCGACGACGCGGCGCTCTTCACCGGGCGGCTGGCGTCCGGTGCGCTGGCCTCCTTCGAGGTGACCCGGATGGCGGCCGGGCGCAAGAACGCCCTGCGGCTGGAGATCAACGGGGAGCTGGGCTCGATCGCCTTCGACCTGGAACGGCTCAACGAACTCTCCTTCCACGACCACACGGAGCCCGCGACCTCCGCCGGCTTCCGCCGGATCCTGGTCACCGAACCCGGACACCCGTACCTGGAGGCCTGGTGGCCGCCGGGCCACGGCCTGGGCTACGAGCACACCTTCGTGCACCAGGCCCGTGACGTGGTGCGCACGATCACCGAAGGGACCCCCGCCGTGCCGTCGTTCGCCGACGGGCTCCAGGTCCAGCGGGTGCTGGCCGCGGTCGAGGAGAGCGCCGCCAAGAACTCCGTACTCACCCCCGTCCCTCTCTAGGAGGTCGTGCCGCATGCCCCGTCCCTTCACACTCTTCACCGGCCAGTGGGCCGACCTGCCGTTGGAGGAGGTCTGCCGGCTGGCCCGGGAGTTCGGCTACGACGGACTGGAACTCGCTTGCTGGGGTGACCACTTCGAGGTCGACAAGGCGCTGGCGGATCCGGCCTACCTGGACGGGCGGCGCCGGCTGCTCGACAGGTACGGCCTGAAGTGCTGGGCGATCTCCCACCACCTGGTGGGCCAGGCGGTCTGCGACGACCCGATCGACGAACGCCATCGAGGCATCCTGCCCGCCCGGATCTGGGGGGACGGGGACGCCGAGGGGGTGCGCCGGCGGGCCGCCGGGGAGATCGCGGACACGGCCCGCGCGGCGGCCGCGTTCGGCGTCGACACGGTCATCGGGTTCACCGGCTCCTCGATCTGGCACCTCGTGGCCATGTTCCCGCCGGTCCCCCCGCACATGATCGAGCGCGGGTACGAGGACTTCGCGGAGCGGTGGAACCCGATCCTGGACGTCTTCGACGCGGAAGGGGTGCGCTTCGCCCACGAGGTGCACCCGAGTGAGATCGCGTACGACTACTGGACCACGCGCCGCGCCCTGGAGGCCGTGGGCCACCGCCCCGCGTTCGGGCTGAACTTCGACCCGAGCCACTTCGTCTGGCAGGACCTGGACCCGGTCGGGTTCCTCTACGACTTCCGGGACCGGATCTACCACGTGGACTGCAAGGAGGCCCGCAAGCGCCTCGACGGCCGCAACGGGCGTCTCGGCTCCCACCTGCCGTGGGGTGATCCGCGGCGCGGCTGGGACTTCGTCTCGGCCGGGCACGGCGACGTGCCGTGGGAGGACGTCTTCCGGATGCTGCGGTCGATCGGCTACGCGGGACCCGTCTCGGTGGAGTGGGAGGACGCCGGCATGGACCGGCTGACGGGGGCCCCCGAGGCACTGGCCCACCTGAAGCGGTTCGACTTCGACCCGCCGAGCGCCTCGTTCGACGCGGCGTTCGGGGGCGGCGAGTAGCCCGCGCGCCCACAGGCTCCGCCCGGAGCCCGGTGCCCGCCCCGACGGGGCCTGATGCGGCTCGACGGCACCAGGTCCCGCCGGCCGGTCCGGCATGCCCCGGCACAGCTTTGTCCACACGCGGGAGAAAGCTTCACGTACAACCCGCACAAGGGCTTTCCGTCCCGGACGAACGGCGCTACCGTCCTTTACGTGTACACGACATGACTCGCGTCACCAGGGGCTCATCCGCCCCCGGGACGAGCGCGGCAGTCCCCGCGCGGATCGGCAGACACGCACCCGCCCGAACAACCGGCACCCCCCGGAGGACGCACGTGCACAGAAGCAGCAGACGGCTCAGCGCCCGGAAATCACTGGCCCTCCTCACCGGCGGACTGCTCGCAGCCGCCACCCTCACCCTGGGCTCCTCACCCGCCACGGCCGCCGACGCCCCGCGCTCCCCGGCCGCCCAGGACGCCGCCGCGGAGGACTTCCAGCAGGTCACGCTCGCCAAGGGCGCCGCCGAGACGGGCGAACCCATCTCGCTGGCCGTGCTGCCCGACCGCAGCGTGCTGCACACCGCGCGCGGTGGCGAGCTGCGGATCACCGACAGCGCCGGCAACACCAGGATCTCCGGCACGCTGCCTGTCTACTCCCATGACGAGGAGGGTCTACAAGGGGTCGGCATCGACCCCGGGTTCGAGGAGAACCGGGCGATCTACCTCTACTACGCGCCCCCGCTGGACACCCCGCCGGGCGACGCACCGGAGAACGGGACCGCCGCCGACTTCGCGAAGTTCGAGGGGGTGAACCGGCTCTCGCGCTTCGTGCTCGACGAGGACGGCACCCTCGACAACGCCAGCGAGAAGAAGATCCTCGACATCCCGACCACCCGGGGCATGTGCTGCCACGTGGGCGGTGACATCGACTTCGACGCGGAGGGCAACCTCTACCTCTCCACCGGCGACGACTCCAACCCGTTCGCCTCGGACGGCTTCTCGCCGCTCGACGACCGGCCCGACCGCAACCCGGCGTTCGACGCCCGCCGTACGGCCGGCAACACCAACGACCTCCGCGGCAAGATCCTGCGCATCAAGGTCGCCGACGACGGCTCGTACACCGTCCCCGAGGGCAACCTCTTCACCCCGGGCACGGACCGGACACGCCCCGAGATCTACGCGATGGGTTTCCGCAACCCCTTCCGCTTCAGCGTCGACAAGGCGACCGGCATCCTCTACGTCGGTGACTACGGGCCCGACGCGGGCGCCGCCGATCCGAACCGCGGCCCCGCCGGGCAGGTCGAGTTCGCACGGGTGACGAAGCCCGGCAACTTCGGCTGGCCCTTCTGCACCGGTGACAACGACGCCTACCGGGACTACGACTTCGCCACGGGGACGTCCGGCCCGGCCTTCGACTGCGCGGCCCCGAAGAACGAGTCGGCCCACAACACCGGCCTGGTCGACCTGCCGCCCGCGCAGGCCGCCTGGATCCCGTACGACGGCGCGTCCGTGCCCGAGTTCGGCTCCGGATCCGAATCCCCGATGGGCGGACCCGTCTACCACTACGACGCCGGCCTCGACTCACCCGTCAAGTTCCCCGAGTCCTACGACGGCGACGTCTTCGCCGGGGAGTTCGGCCGCCAGTGGATCAAGCGCATCGAGCAGGACGCCGACGGCACCGTCACCTCCATCAACGACATCCCGTGGACCGGGACCCAGGTGATGGACATGGCCTTCGGACCCGACGGCGCGCTCTACGTCCTCGACTACGGACTCTCCTGGTTCGGCGGCGACGAGCACTCGGCGCTGTACCGCATCGAGAACGCCACCGGCGGGCGCTCGCCCGTCGCCGAGGCCTCGTCGAACAAGACGTCGGGCGTGGCACCGCTGCGGGTCGCCTTCTCCTCGGCCGGCACCACCGACGGCGACGGCGACACCCTGACCTACTCCTGGGACTTCGGCGACGGAGGCACCTCCACGGCCGCGAACCCCTCCCACACGTACCGGAAGAACGGCACCTACACCGCCACCGTGACCGCCGAGGACCCCACGGGGCGCACCGGATCGGCCAGCGTGCACGTGACGGTCGGCAACACCGCGCCCGTCGTGGACATGCAGTTCCCGTCCGACGGCCAGATGTTCGAGTTCGGTGACGAAGTGCCCTTCAAGGTGACCGTCACGGACCCCGAGGACGGCACCGTCGACTGCGGCAAGGTCGAGGTCAAGTTCACCCTGGGACACGACAGCCACGGACACGACATCACCACCGAGCACGGCTGCGAAGGCACCGTCAAGACCGCGATGGAAGGCGGGCACGACCCGAACGCCAACATCTACGGCGGCATCTCCGCGACCTACACCGACGGCGGTGGCGGCGGCCAGGCCGCGCTGACGGGCCGTGACCAGGCGAAGCTCCAGCCGCGCCACCGGCAGGCCGAGCACTACGACAACTCCTCCGGCGTCACCACACCGAGCAAGACCAGCGCCCACGGCGGCCGGACGGTCGGCGACATCCACAACGACGACTGGATCTCCTTCACCCCCTACCTCCTCGACGGCGCCACCACACTCACCGCCCGTACCTCCTCGGCCGGTGCGGGAGGCTTCCTGGAGGTGCGCACCGGGTCGCCCACCGGCAAGATCCTCGGCTCCGCGCCCGTCCCGGTGACCGGCAGCTGGGACAGCTTCCAGGACATCGACGTACCCCTGCGCGGCGCACCGAAGAAGGCCACCCCGCTCTACCTGGTCTTCAAGGGCGGCGACGGCGCGCTCTACGACGTGGACGACTTCGAGCTGTCCGACCGCCCGGCCGGCAGGACGACCGGGCGCGTCCTGGTCTTCTCCAGGACCGGCGGCTTCCGGCACGACTCCATCCCCGCCGGCGTCGCCGCACTGAAGGAGCTCGGCAAGGGCACCGACATCACCGTCGACTCCACCGAGGAGGCCGGGCAGTTCACCACCAGCAACCTGGCGCGCTACGACGCCGTGGTCTTCCTCTCCACCACCGGTGACGTCCTGAACGCCGACCAGCAGAAGGCCTTCGAGAACTTCGTGGCCACCGGAGGCGGCTACATGGGCGTCCACGCCGCAGCCGACACCGAGTACGACTGGGAGTTCTACGGCGGCCTCGTCGGTGCCTACTTCTCCTCGCACCCGCAGATCCAGCCGGCCACCGTGCGCGTGGAGAACCACGACCACCCCGCGACCGCACACCTCGGCGAGGCATGGGACCACACCGACGAGTGGTACAACTACCGCACCAACCCCCGGGACAAGGCCCAGGTCCTCGCCACCCTCGACGAGACCACCTACACCGGCGGCACCATGAAGGGCGACCACCCGATCGCCTGGTGCCAGGCATACCGGGGCGGCCGCTCCTTCTACACCGGCCTCGGCCACACCAAGGAGTCCTACGCCGAACCGGCCATGCGCGAGCACCTGCTCGGCGGACTGCGCTACGCGGCCGGCCAGGTGAAGGCCGACTGCAAGCCGGACACCGGATACCGCTCCCTCTTCAACGGCAGGACGCTGGAGGGGTGGAAGCAGAGCGGCCCGGGCACGTTCGACGTCGTCGACGGTGAACTGCGCTCCCAGGGCGGCATGGGCCTGCTCACCTACCAGGCCAAGGAGCTGAAGTCCTACTCGCTGAAGCTCGACTGGAAGATGGCGGGCGACGACAACTCCGGCGTCTTCGTCGGCTTCCCCGCGTCCGACGACCCGTGGTCCGCGGTGGACAGGGGCTACGAGGTCCAGATCGACGCCACGGACGCGGCGGACCGCACGACCGGGGCCGTCTACACCTTCAAGTCGGCCGACCTCAAGGCCCGTGACCGTGTCCTGCGGCCGCCCGGCCAGTGGAACAACTACGAGATCAGGGTCCAGGGCGAACGTCTCCAGGTCTTCCTGAACGGAGCGAAGATCAACGACTTCACCAACACCGACCCGGTCCGCAGCATCAAGGACGGCTACATCGGCCTGCAGAACCACGGGGCCGACGACCAGGTGTCCTTCCGCGACATCCAGCTGAAGGAGCTGCCCTCGACGTAGGGCGGCCGTCCCGGCCGGCGGTGGGCGGGGGGAGCGCGTC
>NZ_JBEXWB010000108.1:0-17066 GCF_040629645.1 Streptomyces sp. NPDC005899
TCCGGGTTGGCCGTGGGCAGCACGAGGACACGGGTGCGGGACAGCAGGTCCCTGGTCGTGCGGTCCTCCGCGCGGGCGAGGTCGCGGACCGCCGACAGGCAGGCCTCGCGGCCGGCCGGTTCGTCACCGTGCTGGCCGCAGACCAGCAGGACGGTCAGGGCGGTCGGGCCGGAGGAGCCCAGGTGGACGAGGCGCAGGGGCCGCCCTTGTCCGGTCGTGCCGATCCGTTCGACGCGGACGCGGTCGCTCTGCCGGTCGACCTCGGCGAGGAACGTCCCCTCCTCCGCCTCCCCGGTCCAGCGGGCGCCCGCGGTCCGCTCGAAGCCGGTGCGGGGCACGGGGCGCTCGGTGTCGGCCCGCACGGCCGAGTGCGGCACGGCGAGCAGGGCGGCCGCCGAGACCAGGGCCAGGTCGCGGAAGCCCGCACGGAGCCGGGAGAGGCCGGGTCGCGGGAGGCGGGCGGCCGTCCGCGGCGGCTGGGGGACCATACGGCGACCGCCTCCCGTGCTGCGGCAGGCGGCGGGCCCGCCGGTTCCGGTCCGTGCGCGAGTGTGAGCGGAAGGTACACCGGACGGCCGCCGGGCGACAGGGGGTGATCACCTGCCGGGCGTGATCGTCCGTCCGGGCCGCGCGGCCCCGCGCCCACGGCCCCGGCAGGCGGTGGGACGGTCCGGCGAGCGGGGCCGGGCGCCGGGAGCCCGCTCCCCGCCACGGAGGAGGGGGGCCGTTAGGCTGGCGGCGTTCGTGCCGAATCCGCCAGTTCCGGCCGCTCCGGGCCGGGACGTGCGCGTCCGAGGAGCTCTCCCTTGCCTGACCCCACCCCCGATCCGCAGCGTGACGTACGGCCCACCCTGGAGGCCGTGGCGGCCCGCGCCGGCGTCTCG
The DNA here is from genome assembly GCF_040629645.1 of Streptomyces sp. NPDC005899. Lineage (NCBI taxonomy): Bacteria > Bacillati > Actinomycetota > Actinomycetes > Kitasatosporales > Streptomycetaceae > Streptomyces > Streptomyces sp. NPDC005899. The sequence continues at coordinate 885 of NZ_JBEXWB010000108.1, forward strand.
CGGGCGACGGCGTCCCGCGTCGTCAACGGTGGTGCGGGCGTACGGCAGCCGCTGGTGGACCAGGTACGCCGGGCGGTCGACGAACTGGGCTACATCCCCAACCACGCGGCGCGCACGCTCGTCACCCGGCGCAACGGCGCCGTCGCGGTGATCATCGACGAGCCGGAGTTCCGGATCTTCTCGGACCCGTTCTTCTCGCGGCAGATCCGCGGGATCAGCCGCGAACTCAACGCCCATGACGCCCAGTTGGTCCTGCTCCTGGTGGAGGGCAGCGGTGACTTCGACCGGGTCACCCGGTATCTGGCCGGCGGCCACGTGGACGGGGTCCTGGCGTTCTCGCTCCACACGGACGACGAACTGCCGGCGATCATCCGGCGGTTCAGGGTCCCGACGGTCTACGGGGGCCGCCCCGAGCTCCCCGCCGCCGGAGCGGGTGGCGGTCCGGCGGTGCCGTACGTCGACTGCGACAACCGGGGCGGCGCCCGCGAGGCCGTCCGCCATCTGGTCTCGCTCGGCCGGCGGCGGATCGCGCACATCGCCGGACCGCGCGACCAGACATCGGCGCTCGACCGGATCGACGGCTACCGCGACGTGCTCCCCGACGCCGATCCGGCGCTCGTCGTGGACGGCGACTTCACCGTCGACGGTGGCGCCGCGGCCATGGAGCGGCTGCTCGAGTCGTGCCCGGACGTGGACGCCGTCTTCGCCTCCAACGACCTGATGGCCTCCGGCGCCCTGCGGGTGCTCCGCGAACGGGGGATCCGGGTGCCGGAGGAAGTGGCGCTGGTCGGGTTCGACGACATGGGGACGGTGGCGAAGACCACGGATCCCCCGCTGACGACGGTCCGCCAGGACGTGGAGGGCATGGGCCGCCTGATGGTGCGGCTGCTGATGGAGCGGCTCAACAGCGACAGCGGCGAGTGGCCCGCCTCCGTGGTCACACCGACCGAGCTGATCCGCCGGGCTTCCGCCTGAGACCCCGGTACGCGCCCGCCCGCCCGGACCGCCACGCGTCCCGGGCCGACCGGGCGAGCGGCAGATAACGCAGCCTCTCCGGAAGGACCGGCACGACCAGCCGGATCACGGCGCACAGCCGGCGGAGCCGGCGCTCCTGCACCGGGGACCATGGCAGGCCTATGGCCTCACGGGCGTCCGGCGGCATCAGGCCGACCGTGAGGAAGGCCCGGAACCGGGCCGACGGCGGGAGCAGCACGGGCCACACACTCCGCAGGAGCAGCCGCACGGCCGCCGGGCCCCTGTCGGGCGGGGGCACGGTGGCGTCGACGGCGACGAGCTCCCGCAGGACGGCGGTCGCCTCGATCTCCTCGGCCAGCATCCTGCGGTAGTACGGCCAGAACTCCTCGGTGGTCTGCGGCATGTCCCGGTCGTGGAGGCCCAGGATCCGGCCGACCTGGAGCCACTCGCGGTACAGGGCGCGCTCCTGCTCCGCCGTCATCGGGCGGATCAGGTAGCGCGCCGCGTGCCGGTACACGGGAAAGCCGGTGGCATGGACCCACGCGTAGTTCTCGGGTGCGAGTGCGTGGTAGCGGCGGTCGCGGGTGTCGGTGCCCCGGACGGTGCGGTGCAGCTTCCTGAGCCTTCGCCCCTCCTCGGCGGCGGCCTCTCCCCCGTAGACCCAGAGCTGGAGCGAACGCAGGGAGCGTTCGCCACGTCCCCAGGGGTCCGTGCGGAAGACCGAGTGTTCGTCGACGCCCGCGCCGACCGCCGGATGGGCGACCTGGAGCGCGAGGGCGGCGGGCAGCATGAGCAGGCCCCGGACGTCCCCGGCGAGGCTCCACAGGACGCCTCCCGGCGGGGGCGGGGCCGGGTCGTCGCCCCCGGTGACTGCGCTGTTCATGCGGTGCTCCCCACGGCGGGCGGGCACGACGGATCCGTACCCGGCCTCGTGTGATCCAGTATGCGGGGACCGGCACCGCGCCGGGCGGACGGGGCGGCACCGGGAGCGGGAGCCTCGCCGCAGGCGGGCTCTTTCACCGAAGTGGTGAGACAGCAATACTGTTGCACCTGCCGATGCCCGTCCGACGACTAGGAGCAGCAGACATGGCCACCGGGGCCGAGGAACCGACGCTCACCGTCGACGAGCTGGCGGCACGCGCCGGGGTGACCGTGCGCACGGTGCGCTTCTACGGCACCCGGGGGCTGCTGCCGCCGCCGGCGATCGGGCCGCGCCGGGTCGGGCACTACGGGCCGGGCCACCTCTCCCGCCTCGCGCTGATCGAGGAACTGCGGCACCAGGGCATGACGCTGTCGGCCATCGAGCGCTATCTGGAACAGCTGCCGCCCGATCTGAGCGCGCACGACCTGGCGATCCACCGTGCCCTCGTGGCGTCCTGGGCGCCGGACTCCTTCGAGTCCATGGGGCGGCAGGAGCTCGAGCGGCGTGCGGGGCGAGCGCTCTCGGAGCCCGACCTGGACCGGCTGGCGGCCATGGGGGTGCTGGAGCGCCCGGGCGCCGCCGACGGCGACCACCGGGTGGACGTGGGCCTGCTGCGGCTGGGGGCGGAGCTGCTGGACGTCCCGATCGCCCACGAGACGATCCTGGCCGCGCGGACCGTCCTCCTGGAGCACACGCGGTCGGCCGCGCACGAGCTGACCCGGCTGTTCCGGGACGAGGTGTGGAATCCGTACCGGGAGCGGGAGGAGGACCCGGAGCACGTGAAGGCGATGAAGTCGCTGTCGGCCCACATGCAGCCGATGGTGCTCCAGGCCCTGGTGACGGCCTTCCAGCGGTCGCTGAAACAGGAGCTGCGGGCCGCGTTCACGGCGGAGTGAGGTCCGGAGCCGGCCCGGGGACGGCCCCACGGGGCACCCGCGGCGATCGCGGAGCGCCCCGTGGGGGACGGAGCGCGCCGCGTCGGCCACGGAGCACCGTGTCGTGACGCCGCGCGCGGCCGCACCCGGGTCAGTCGTGAAACGTCTCGCCCTTCTCCGCCATGTCCAGCAGCCGCGGGGGCGGCAGGAAGCGGTCGCCGTACCGCTCGGCGAGCTCCCGGGCACGTGCCACGAAGCCGGGCAGCCCGCCCTCGTAGCCGTTGATGTACTGGAGCACCCCACCGGTCCAGGCGGGGAAGCCGATGCCCATGATGGAGCCGATGTTGGCGTCGGCGACCGTCATGAGGACGTTCTCCTCGAGGCAGCGGACGCTGTCCAGCGCCTCGGAGAAGAGCATCCGCTCCTTCATGTCCTCGAACGGGATCTCCGTGTCCCGCCGCGTGAAGTGTTCCCGGAGGCCGGGCCAGAGCGCGCCCCGGCTGCCGTCCTCGCCGTACTCGTAGAAGCCCGCTCCCCCGCTGCGCCCCGGCCGCCGGAACTCGTCGACCATGCGGTCGATGACCTCGTCCGCGGGGTGCGCGGCCCAGCTGCCGCCCGCCTCCTCGACGGCCCGCCGGGTCTCGTCACGGATCTTGCGGGGCAGGGTGAGGGTCAGCTCGTCCATGAGGGAGAGCACCTTCGCCGGATAGCCGGCCTGCGCCGCCGCCTGTTCCACCGAGGCCGGTTCGACGCCCTCGCCGACCATCGCGACGCCCTCGTTGATGAAGTGCCCGATGACACGGGAGGTGAAGAAGCCGCGCGAGTCGTTGACGACGATCGGGGTCTTCCGGATCTGCCGCACCAGGTCGAACGCGCGGGCCAGGGCCTCGTCACCGGTGCGCTCACCCTTGATGATCTCGACGAGCGGCATCTTGTCGACAGGCGAGAAGAAGTGCAGCCCGATGAAGTCGTCCGGCCGCTCCACGCCCTCGGCGAGCACGGTGATGGGCAGGGTCGAGGTGTTGGAGCAGAGGAGCGCGTCGGGCTCCACGACGCCCTGGATCTCCTCGAAGACCTTGTGCTTGAGCGCGGTGTCCTCGAAGACGGCCTCGATCACGGCGTCGCAGCCCGCGAGGTCGGCCGGGTCGCCGGTCGGGGTGATGCGGGCCAGCAGTTCGTCGCGCTTCGCCTCGGTCGTGCGGCCGCGGGAGAGCGCCTTGGCGAGCAGCTTCTCGCTGTACGCCTTGCCCCGGGCGGCGGCCTCGGCGGAGACGTCCTTGAGGACGACGTCGATGCCGGCGCGCGCACAGGAGTACGCGATGCCCGCGCCCATCATCCCGGCGCCGAGTACGGCGACCTTGCGCACCTGGCGCTCCGCGATCCCCCGGGGGCGGCTGGCACCGGAGTTCACGGCCTGGAGGTCGAAGAAGAACGCCTGGATCATGTTCTTGGCGACCTGGCCGGTGACGAGCTCGGTGAAGTAGCGGGCCTCGATGGTCTGGGCGGTCTCGAAGTCGACCTGTGAGCCCTCGACGGCGGCGGCCAGGATGTTGCGGGGCGCGGGCATGGGGGCGCCCGCGAGCTGCTTCTGGAGATTGGCCGGGAAGGCGGGCAGGTTGGCCGCGAACTTGGGGTTGGCCGGCGTCCCCCCAGGGATGCGGTAGCCCTTGGCGTCCCACGGCTGCTGCGACTCGGGGTGCGCGTCGATGAAGGCCCGGGCCTTGGCGAGCATGTCCTCGGCGGTGTCGGCCACCTCGTGGATCAGCCCGTTCTCCAGGGCCCGCCGCGGGGTGTACTGGGTGCCCTGGAGGAGGACCTTGAGCAGCGCGTCGGTGATGCCCATCAGGCGCACGGTCCGGGTGACGCCGCCGCCCGCGGGCAGCAGTCCGAGGGTGACCTCGGGCAGGCCGATGCGCGAGCCGGGGGCGTCCAGGGCGACGCGGTGGTGGCAGGCGAGGGCGATCTCGTAACCCCCGCCGAGCGCGGCGCCGTTGATGGCCGCGACGACGGGCTTGCCGAGGGTCTCGATACGGCGCAGCGCCCTCTTGATGCCCATGCCGGCGTCGAAGGCGGTCCGGGCGTTCTCCGGGCCGACCTTGATCATGTCCTTGAGGTCGCCGCCGGCGAAGAAGGTCTTCTTCGCCGAGGTGTAGATGATGCCGCGGATGGAGTCCTTCTCGGCCTCGGCGCGGTCGGCGACGGCCGCGATGGAGTCCTTGAAGCCCTGGTTCATGGTGTTGGCGGACTGGCCGGGGTCGTCGAGTACCAGGGTGACGACGCCGGTCTCGTCCTGTTCCCAGCGGATGGTCGTGCTCTCGGTCATGGGTTTCTGCTCCGTGGAAGTCCGTGGAAGAGGGGCCGGGTCGGTCAGAGACGCTCGACGACGGTGGCGACACCCATGCCGCCGCCGACGCAGAGGGTGGCGAGGCCGTAGCGCTGGTCGCGCCGCTCCAGTTCGTCGACGAGCGTGCCGAGGATCATGGCGCCGGTCGCCCCGAGGGGGTGTCCGAGGGCGATGGCGCCGCCGTTGACGTTCACCTTGTCGAGGGAGAGGCCCATGTCCCTCACGAAACGCAGGACGACTCCCGCGAACGCCTCGTTGATCTCGACGAGGTCGATGTCGTCGATCGTCAGCCCGGCCTTGGCCAGGGCCTTGCGGGTCGCGGGTGCGGGGCCGGTGAGCATGATGGTCGGCTCGGAGCCCGAGACCGCGGCGGACACGATGCGGGCGCGGGGGGTGAGGCCGTAGCGCTCGCCCACCTCCTTCGAGCCGATCGCGACGAGGGCCGCTCCGTCCACGATGCCGGAGGAGTTGCCCGCGTGGTGGACGTGGTCGATCTTCTCGACCCAGTGGTACTTCTGCAGGGCCACGGCGTCGAAGCCGCCCATCTCGCCGATCGTGGCGAAGGACGGCTTGAGGGCGGCCAGCGAGTCGGCCGTCGTGCCGGGCCTCATGTGCTCGTCGTGGTCGAGGACGAGCAGCCCGTTGCGGTCCCGGACGGGGACGACGGAGCGCGCGAAGCGCTCCTCCTTCCACGCGGTGGCGGCACGCTCCTGCGACAGGGCGGCGTACTCGTCGACGTCCCGGCGCGAGAAGCCCTCGACGGTGGCGATGAGGTCGGCGCCGATGCCCTGGGGGGCGAAGCCGGTCTCGAAGCTGGTCATCGGGTCCATGGCCCAGGCGCCGCCGTCGGAGCCCATGGGTACGCGGGACATCGACTCGACCCCGCCCGCCAGGACGAGGTCCTCCCAGCCGGAGCGGACCTTGGCGGCGGCCAGGTTGACGGCTTCCAGGCCGGAGGCACAGAAGCGGTTCTCCTGCACGCCGGCGACGGAGTCGGGGAGCCCGGCCGCGATGGCGGCGATGCGGGCGATGTCGGAACCCTGGTCGCCGAGCGGGCTGACCACGCCGAGGACGATGTCGTCGATGGCCGCCGGGTCGAGGTCCGGGAAGCGGGACCGGATCTCGTGGATGAGGCCGACGACGAGGTCGATCGGCTTGGTGCCGTGCAGGGCTCCGTCGGCCTTGCCGCGTCCGCGCGGGGTGCGGATCGCGTCGTAGAGGAACGCTTCGGTACTCACGTCGACTGCCTTTCGGGGAGGGGGGCGGCGTAACAGGGAGGTCAGGCGAGCAGCGAGCGGCCGATGATCTCCTTCATGATCTCGGTCGTGCCGCCGTAGATGGTCTGGACACGGCCGTCGGTGAAGGCTCTGGCGACCCGGTGCTCGGCCATGTATCCGTATCCGCCGTGCAGTTGGAGGCAGCGGTCGGCGACGCGCTTCTGCAGCTCGGTGGCCCACCACTTGGCCATCGAGGCGTGCACGGCGTCGAGTGTGCCGTCCGAGTGGTCGACGACGCACCGGTCGAGGAAGGCCCGGGTGACGGCGCACTCGGTGGCCATCTCGGCGATCTCGAACCGGATGTGCTGGAGCGTGGAGAGCGGGCGCCCGAAGGCCTCGCGCTCCTTCACGTGGCGGGTGGTGATCTCCAGGAGGTGCTCGGCCGCGGCGATGCCGGCGACGGCTATACCGATCCGTTCCTGCGCCAGGTTGGTCATGAGGTGGAGGAAGGCGCCGTCGCGTTCTCCCAGGAGGTTCTCCTTGGGCACGCGTACGTCGTCGAAGAAGAGCTCCGCGGTGTCCTGGGACCTCTGCCCGATCTTGTCGAGGTTGCGTCCCCGCTCGAAGCCCTCGGCGCCGCGCTCGACGACCAGCAGCGAGAGGCCCTTGGCGCCGCCCTGGGGCGAGGTCCGCGCGACGACGATCACCAGGTCGGCGAGGATGCCGTTGGAGATGAAGGTCTTGGAGCCGTTGAGCAGGAAGTGGTCGCCCTTGTCCTCGGCCGTGGTGCGGATGCCCTGGAGGTCCGAGCCCGCGCCCGGCTCGGTCATGGCGATGGCCGTGATCGTCTCGCCGGAGCAGAAGCCGGGCAGCCAGCGCCGCTTCTGCTCCTCGGTGCCCAGGCCCGTGAGGTAGGGGCCGACGATGTCGTTGTGCAGGCCGAGCGCCAGCCCGGAGACACCGGCCCGGGTGAACTCCTCGGCCAGGACGGCGCTGTAGCGGAAGTCGGTGTCGCCCCCGCCGCCGTACTCCTCGGGCACGGCGAGGCCGAGGAGCCCCTGCCGCCCGGCGGCGAGCCAGGCACCGCGCGAGACGATGCCGTCCTGTTCCCACTGCTCGTAGTGGGGAAGGACCTCCTTGGCCAGGAAGGTGCGGACCGTCCCGCGGAACGCGTGGTGGTCGTCGGTGAAGATCTGCCGCTGCATCTCAAGCCCCCTGGACCCGGTCGTGGACGGTGGTGCCGGTGCTCCGGGCAGCTCGCGTGCGGCCGGACGCGCGGCGTGGTGCGGGCGCCATCAGCCGATGGCCCCCTTCGTGCGCAGGCCCGGTACGTCCCAGTCCTCGGCGACGGAGTCGGTGTCCGCCCCGGGCAGGGCGGGCCCCGTGCGTACGGAGACCGGGGTGGCCGAGAACCGGGGGGCCGGGGCGGGCTGGGTGAGCCCGCCGTGCTCCACGTAGGTGGCACGGGCGGCGAGGTGGGGGTGGTGCGGCGCCTCGCGGAGGGAGAGGACGGGTGCCACGCAGGCGTCCGTCCCCTCGAAGACCTCGGTCCACTCGGCGCGGGTGCGTTCCGCGAACCGCTCGGCGACGACGGCGCGCAGTTCGTCCCAGCGGCCGGCATCGCCGTGGTCGGGCGCCCTGTCCCGGATGCCGAGCAGGGCGGTGAACTCCTCGTAGAAGGGCTCCTCGAGCGCACCGACCGCCATGTGCCCGCCGTCGGAGGTCGCGTAGGTGCCGTAGAAGGGGCAGCCGCCGTCCAGGAGGTTGGTGCCGCGCCGGTCCTGCCAGGCGCCGGCCGCCAGCATGCCGTGGATCATCGTCGCGAGGTGCGCGGCACCGTCGACGACGGCCGCGTCGACGACCTGGCCGGAGCCCTCGGGGGTGCGGGCGTGCAGCAGGGCGGCGAGCACCCCGACGACGAGGTAGAGGGAGCCGCCCGCGTAGTCGCCGACCAGGTTGGCGGGGACGGTGGGCGGTTCCCCGGACCGGCCGATCATGGAGAGCGTGCCGGTGAGCGCGATGTAGGAGATGTCGTGGCCCGCCCGCGGGGCCAGCGGCCCGTCCTGGCCCCAGCCGGTCATCCGCCCGTAGACGAGTCGCGGGTTGACGTCCAGACAGGTGTCCGGGCCCACGCCCAGGCGTTCGGCGACGCCGGGACGGAAGCCCTCGATGAGGATGTCGGCGCGCTCGACGAGGTCCAGCACCCCCCGGACGCCGTCCTCGGCCTTGAGGTCGAGGAGGACGGACCGCTTGTTGCGGTTGGTGAGGTCGCGGGCGGGGTCGATGCCGAGCACGGCTCCGCCCGGCCGGTCGACGCGCACCACGTCCGCGCCGAGGTCCGCGAGGAGCATCGCGGCGAACGGCCCGGGGCCGATGCCCGCGAGTTCGACGACGCGCACCCCGGCCAGCGGCCCACGCGGGCCCCGTCCTGTCGTTGCCATCAAGCCCCCAGCGGTATGACACTAACGATGTAACACCGACGATGCTAAGAACCCACCACGCTCGGCACAACCCTTTTGGCCGAGCAAGCGCTTAGCTCTTGCCCGGATCATCCCCCACCGGAGGGCGCCCGGACGCACGACGCCACGGACCGCTCCGCTACCCTCTGCGTTCCACACCGGCGCCACTTCCCGCGGAGGCACTCGTGAACAGGCAGAACGGGGCCGAACGCCCCTACGACGTCGTCCTTTTCGGTGCCACCGGCTTCGTGGGGAGGCTCACCGCCGCCTACCTGGCCGAGCACGCCCCGGACGGCTTCCGCTGGGCCGTGGCGGGCCGCAGCCGGCAGAAGCTGGAGCAGCTGCGCGAACAGCTGGCCGAGGTCGACCCGCGCTGCTCCGACCTGCCGCTGCTGACGGCGGACGCGGACGACGCGACCGCGCTGCGGGAGCTCGCCGAGTCCACCCACGTGGTGGCCTCCACGGTCGGCCCGTACCTCCACCACGGCGAGCGGCTGGTCGCCGCCTGCGCGGAGGCGGGCACCGACTACGCCGACCTGACCGGTGAGGCGGAGTTCGTCGACCGGATGTACCTGGCCCACGACGCGCGCGCCCGCGAGACGGGCGCCCGCCTCGTGCACGCCTGCGGCTTCGACTCCGTACCGCACGACCTCGGAGTCCTCTTCACCGTCCAGCAGCTCCCTCGGGAGGTGCCGCTCACCGTCGACGGGTTCGTCCGCAGCAACGCCGCCTTCTCCGGCGGGACGTTCACCTCCGCGCTCACCGCGATCGGCCGGGGCCCGCAGATGCTGCGGGCCGCGAGGGAACGCCGGCTGCACGAGCCGCGCCTCGTCGGCCGCCGGGTCCGCGCCCCGCAGGGCTCACCGCACTTCGACCCGCGGACCGGAACCTGGGCGCTGCCCCTGCCGACCCTGGACCCGCGGATCGTGGAGCGTTCGGCGCGGGCGCTGGGCCGCTACGGCCCCGACTTCCGCTACCGGCACTTCGCCTCCGTGAAGCACCTGCCGGTGGCCCTCGGCGGCACGGCGGCCGTCGGGGCGCTGGCGGGCGCCGCCCAGATCCCCGCCGTGCGCGACTGGCTGACGAGCCGCTACCGGCCGGGCACCGGCCCCGACGCCGGGCGCAGGAAGCGCAGCTGGTTCACGGTCCGCTTCGTCGGGGAGGGCGGTGGGCGGCGCGTGTACACGGAGGTGTCCGGCGGCGACCCCGGCTACGACGAGACGGCGAAGATGCTCGCCGAGGCGGCCCTCGCCCTCGCGCTGGACGACCTGCCGGCGACGTCGGGGCAGGTCACGACCGCGGAGGCGATGGGCGACGCGCTGCTGGACCGGCTTCGGTCGGCCGGACTGGGCTTCCGGGTCGCCGCGGTGCGCTGAGCGTCCGCCCGCCCCGCCCGGGACGCTGCCGGCGCCTCACCCGGCGGGCACGACGGCGGGGCCGGAGCGTCTCAGAGCATCCATGACGCGAGGGTGACCATCATGGAGACGGTCCAGGCCGCTCCGGCGACCATGCCGAGGGTCATGCCCACGGCGACGCCGCGCTGGGAGAGGCGTACGGTTCCGGCGCTCATGCGAGGTGCGTGCTGGTCGATCATGTGTACCAGCCTGCCCCTGAAGTTCGACAACCAACATCCGTTCTCGTACTCAGACGGCAACGATCCGGCGCGCACCCCGCGACGGCCGTCCGGCACGCCGCCGGAAGCGGTCAGCCGACCGCCTCGCGCAGCGCCGCCCGGCACAGGGCGTCGGCCCTGCGGGTGGTCTCCGGCTGACGGAACTCCCGGGCCAGCGCCAGCGTGTGGGCGCAGGCGTTGTCCAGCCCGGTGCGGTGCCCGACGGAGACGAACACGGGTTTCGTGGCGTCCTGCGTGCGCAGCGCCCGGCCCACCTCCTCCTCCCCGTCCAGGAGCGGGGAGGAGTCGCCCCGCCCGGGGCCCGGTTCCTCGTACCGGAAGGTGAACGGGTTCTTCGCGACGCCGATGACCGGCAGGCCGGTGAGGACGCCGAGGTGACTGGCGAGCCCGAACCTGCGGGGGTGGGCGCGCCCGTAGCCGTCGCAGACGACGAGCCCCGGGTCGGCGGGGAGGGCCTCCAGCGCGGCCAGCACGGCGGGGATCTCCCGGAAGGCGAGGAGCCCGGGCACGTAGGGAAAGGTGATCCGGCCGCGCGCGGTGGCCTCGGCGACCACTTCGAGCGTCGCCGCGTCCAGGACGACGGCCGCCGCGACGACGACGTCACGGTCGTCGTCGTAGGCGACGTCGACCCCGGTGACCCGGCCCGTGCCGGGCGGCGGCCCCGGTTCGTCGAGCACCACGCGGGCGCGCAACGCGTCCTGGACGGCGCGTGCTTCGGCCTCGTCGGCGGGCGTCCGGTAGGTCGTCATGATGCCGCTCATCCTACGGCGCGTCCCGTAGCCTGGTGATCATGTTCGTACTCGAGCTGACCTACACCGCGCCGGTCGAGCGCGTCGACGCGCTGCTGGCGGACCACGTGACATGGCTGGACGCCCAGTACACGGCCGGGGTGTTCATCGCCTCCGGGCGCAAGGAACCGCGCGACGGGGGTGTGATCCTCGCGGTCGGTGACGACCGCGCGCGGATCGAGGCGCTGGCGGCGACCGATCCCTTCGCCGTCCACGGCGTCTGCTCCTACCGGGTCACGGAGTTCTTCGCGACGAAGACGTCGCGGGACCTCGCGCCCTACCGGCTGGAGCTGCCCGGGTAGCCGCTCACCGCATCCGCGTGACGCGCCCCTTCTCCCCGGAGGCCCGGCACCCGCCGCGCCGGGCGCGGTCCGCGGAGTCGCACGAGCCCGTGTCCGCGGTCCGCCAGGTGCGCCCGCCGTCCGGGTGAGGTCCGTCCCCGTCGGTCCGACCGCCACAGCCGACGCCCCGCTGTGCGGGAGCCGGGCCCCCGGACCGGTAGGCGGCGGGTGGCGCGGGAGCGCTCCGCCAGGTGCGGCCTCGGTCGCCCGTGACGGCGGCGGCGTCCGGTGACGCCTGGTCCGCCCGGTGGTCGCCGCCGACCGCGATGCCGTGCCGGCGGTCGCGGAAGGCGGGGCCGATGACGCCGCGGGGCGGGTTCTCGCGGTCACGGTCCAGGTCGCACCCCGGTCGCCGGAGGGCGGGATCCGCGCGGTGGCCGACGGGCCCACGGCCGTCCAGGGTGCCTGGGACGAAACGGGGCAGTTGACCGGACGGCCCGGGCGGTGACACAGCTCACGCCACCCGCCGGTGCACGGATCGAGACGTTCCGTCGTCTACTCCAATGCCGGGAACCGTGTTCACGAGGCGAGAGGGAGCAGGTCTTGTCCAGCGTTATCGAGCAGTCCGTGCAGGCCCGCATGGTCGCATCCGCTCCGCGGATGGAGACCCTGCCCGCCACCTTGCACTACGACCTGGGGGACCCCTTCGCGGTGCGCATGGTCTTCCCGGCACCCGCGACCCTGGAAGGCGCCGAGGTGTCCTGGGAGTTCAGCCGTGACCTCCTCGCGTCGGGGATCGACGCGCCCGCGGGTCTCGGCGACGTCCGGGTCCGTCCCTTCGGGTACGACCGTACGGTCCTGGAGTTCCACGCCCTCGAGGGCATCGCCATGGTGCACGTGCGCACCTCGGAGCTGCGCCGCTTCCTGAAGCGGGCGGAGGAACTCGTGCCCGTGGGCGGCGAGGACCGCTTCATGGACCTGGACCGCGACCTCGCCGAGCTGCTGGGCGGCGCCGCCTGACCGGCCGCCCCGGATGCCTTGGAGGCGCACGAGGGGGCGTCGACGGCGGCGCGCCACGACATGCCCCTCCTCGACCCGCCGCGGATCATCCGGTGGCCGCTGCCGGACGGCGGCGGTCCGCACGACGCCGCTCCCGGCGCGGCGCGCCGCCGGGCGGGGGTCCGGGGGTGTGACGTCCGCCTCCGGGGGCACGCGTGACCTGCACGAAGGACGGCGGTCGCACAAGCTCGGTGAGGGCCGGGCTTGGAGATGCCCTTACTGCCGCCTTAACCTACGGTCACGTAACCTACGAAGCCGTAGGTAATTCTCCCGTCCCCAGGAGCCCCCGTGACGATCACCTCTCCCCACCTCGGCAGTCCCAAGGCGTGGACCGACGCCCAACTGCTGTACGCGCTGGAAGAGGTGGTGGAGAAGGAACTCAACCGCCATCTCAAGGTCGCCAAGGACTGGATGCCCCACGAGTACGTCCCCTTCTCCGACGGCCGGAACTTCCCCGGCGTCTTCGAGGACGGCGAAGCGTGGGAGACGGGCCAGTCCAAGGTCACCGACATCGGCCGGATCGCGCTCGTCGTGAACCTGCTGACCGAGGACAACCTCCCCAGCTACCACCACGAGATCGCCTCGCTCTTCGGCCGTGACGGCGCCTGGGGCACCTGGGTGCACCGCTGGACCGCGGAGGAGGGCCGGCACGGCATCGTCATGCGCGACTACCTGCTGACCTCGCGAGCGGTGGACCCGGACCAGCTCGAGCGGTTCCGCATGGCGCACATGGCCGAGGGCTTCGAGTCCGACAACCGGCACTCGATGCTGCACTCCGTGGCCTACGTGGCCTTCCAGGAGCTGGCGACCCGCGTATCGCACCGCAACACCGGCCACCAGTCGGGCGACCCGGTCTGCGACCGGATGCTGGCCCGGATCGCGACCGACGAGAACCTGCACATGGTCTTCTACCGCAACCTCCTGGGCGCGGCCTTCGAGCTCGCCCCCGACCTCACGATGCAGTCGGTGCGCGACGTCGTCGTCAACTTCCGGATGCCCGGCCACGGGATGCCCGGATTCGAGCGGGCCGCCGCCCAGATGGCGATCGGCGAGATCTACAACATGCGCATCCACCACGACGACGTGATCCAGCCCGTCCTGCGCTACCTGAAGGTCCTCGACATCGACGGCCTCGGCCCGGAGGGGCTCAAGGCGCAGGAGGAGCTCGGGCTGTACATGAGCGGCCTGGACAGCGAGGCGTCGAAGTTCGACGAGAAGCTGGCGGCTCGCAGGGCCCGTATGGCAGCCCGCGCCCGGGCCTGAGCCCACGGCCCGGCGACGGTACGGCGGCCCCGGCCGTGCCGTCGCCGGCGCCCTTCGGGCCGCGGCGGGGGCCGGGATGCTCCGGGGCTGACCTGCGGCACGACGGAACGTACTGTGTGCCGGGTGAAGCCAGTGACGCGTCTTGTTCTTTTCGGTGCGCCCGTCGCCATCGTCGTTTCGGTGTTGTTCAGTGGTGGCGATTCCGAGCAGCTGGTCGAGGCGTACACCGCGAAGCGGCCGGACAACCCGCTCGCCCCGTTCCTCCCCGCCCTGCGCGCGGTGGACGGCAGCGACTCCCACGAGGGCCTGGATCCCGGATTCACCACCGCCTGGCGCCGGGCGGCCGGGGATCCCACCTTCCGTACGGCGCAGGACGGGACCCGGGACAGGCTGTACTTCGATCCCGCGGTGCGGCTCGCGAAGACGGACGGTCTCGGCACGCTCGGGCAGTTCGTCTACTACGACGCCATGGTCCTGCACGGACCGGGCATCGAGGAGAACGGCTTCTACGGCATCCGTGACGCCGCACGGGCGAAGGCGGACACGGCCGCGGAGGGCGGTGACGAGAGGGCGTACCTCGACGCCTTCCTCGACGCGAGCCGCGCGGCGATCAAGGCCCGGAAGGTGCAGCGTGACACCACGCGCATCGACACGGCCCAGCGGGTCTTCCTCACCGCGGGCAACATGGACCTGGAGCCGCCGCTGACGAGGCGCGTGTACGGCGAGGAGTACCGCCTCCCCTGAACACGGCCGGCCCGTCGGCCGTCGCTTCTCAGCCCCGAACGGCGCGGCCTCTGCGCAACCGCTCCCGCTCCTTCTCCGAGAGCCCGCCCCACACGCCGAAGCGCTCGTCGTGGGCCAGGGCGTATTCCAGGCACGCCACCCGGCCCTCACAGGCGTTGCACAGCTGCTTGGCCTCACGGGTGGAGCTCCCCGGTGCGGGGAAGAAGAACGCGGGCCCGGTCTGCGCGCACAACGCCGTCTCCTGCCAGGCCAGTGCGTCGTCGGTCATGGTGTTGATGGACATGGGGACACAGTGCCGTGCGGCGATAAACAAGCGATCAACGACGCGTCGACGGGCGCCGGGGGTGTCGCGGGGCGCGTCGCTCCCCGGCCGCACCGGGGCCCGCCGTACGGGCGGACACGGTCACGTGCCGCCCGGGGCGCGTGGCCCGGCCCCGCCGTACGGCCGGGCCGCCGGTCATCCCTCCGGCATCCTGGGTGTGATCACCGCGAACGCCGCGCCCGCCGGGTCGGCGAAGGTGGCGATCCTGCCGACGTCCGGCACGTCCATGGCCGGCATCGTCACCGACCCGCCCAGCCGCTGGGTGCCGGCCACCGCGGCGTCGCAGTCCTCGACGGCGAAGTAGGGCAGCCAGTGGGGACCCGCCGCGGCCTGGCCCGGCACGTCGTCCACGGGAACCAGTCCCCCGAACCAGGCCGTGTCACCCTCGCCACCGGCGGGGCGGACCATCGTGTAGGAACCGCCCGGGTAGGCCATGTCCTCGGTCTCCCACCCGAAGACGGTGTGGAAGAAGGCGGCGGTCGCCGGGACGTCGGGTGTGTAGAGCTCGGACCAGATCAACGCACCCGGCTCCATGATCACCTCGAGGCCGGTGACGGTCCCCGGCTGCCAGACTCCGAAGTACGCCCCGAACCTGTCCGTGAAGCCGCCCATGCGCCCGTGGTCGAGCACGTCCGCCGGGGGGAAGGCCGCGGCGCCCCCGGCCCGCTCGACCGCCCTCGCGGTCGCGTCCGCGTCGGGCGTCCGGAAGTACACCGTCCAGGCCGGCTTGCCCTGGTCCTCCGGCACCGTCATGGCTCCGGCGACCGTCCTGCCGTTCAGCCGGTACGTCCCGTACCCGCCGGTCTCGGGGCCGCCGGGCACCAGCTCCCAGCCGAACAGGCCCTGGTAGAAGCCGGTCGCCGCGTCGAGGTCGGGCGTGCCGAGGTCGAGCCAGTTGGGCGCGCCGGTCACGAAATCCGGATCGGGCATGGTGTGCTCCTTCGGCGACTGGGCCGTCCCACTGGGTCGTTCGGCGGACTCTGCCGGTCGGAGAGCCATGGAAGTCCGGCACGCGCGGGGCGGCGGGGGACGTCTGAGCGGGTCCCCCAGGCCGAGTCTCGCACCGAGGAGCGGGGACCGCAGTTCGCCCCGTGCCACTCGCGTGGCGCGTGGCACGATGGGACGCGGCTGTGAGCCGGCCGGCCCGCGGCCGTGGTGGGACAGCGGGGACAGAAGGACGTACATGACACAGGCCGCACCCACGGACGGCGGCACGCCGCCGGGCAGAGCCGCCCGCGAACTGCTCGACGACGCCCGGCGGCTCGCCGGCGCGGCCCGGGCGGTCCTGACCGACCACGCC
>NZ_JBEXWB010000109.1:0-17052 GCF_040629645.1 Streptomyces sp. NPDC005899
GGCGGTGGCCCGCGCCGGGAAGTCGGTGGTCCACGCCGGAGGGGCGCCCGCGGGCCGGGCGTACGGGCCTTCGGCGTGCGGGTACGGGCTGCCGGCGTACGGGCCCCCCGCGTGCGGGTACGGGCTGCCGTCCCGCGGGAGGGGCGCACCACCCTGAGGGCGGGCCTCCCCGTGGGCCGGGTGGGCGGCGGCCGGGGCGCCGGTGGCGCCGTGGGCCCAGGTGCCCTCCTGCGGCCGGGCGCCGTCCCGGCCGTCCCGCCGGGGCTGGTTCGGGTGGGTCATGCGACCGGCCTCCGGTGCTTGTCCGCGTCCTTGCGGCGGCTCTGCGTGCCGCCGGGTGCCTCGACCACTCCGGTGCGCCTCAGCTTCTGCCAGCGCAGCCGGCCGCCGGTGAGAGCGGTGATCCAGGACTGGAGCAGGACGACGTACATGAGCTGCCGGTAGAGGATCTGCTGGAGCGGCAGTGATATCAGATGGGTCATGCGTTCGCGGTCGAGCCGGAACGCGTACGCGGCACAGACGGCCTGCACCAGCAGGACACCGAACCACGCGGCGACCGTCTTCCCCGTCGGGCCGAAGACCAGCCCGTACAGCAGGAAGACGTCGATCAGGGGCGCCAGCAGCGGGGCGACGACCATGAACAGGGAGACGAACGGCAGTCCGACGCGGCCGAAGCGGCCCGAGGGCCCCCGCTCCACGACCGCCCGGCGGTGCTTCCAGATGGCCTGCATCGTGCCGTACGACCAGCGGTAGCGCTGCGACCACAGCTGCTGCACGGACTCCGGCGCCTCGGTCCAGGCCCGGGCGTTCTCGGCGTAGACCACGCGCCAGCCGTCGCGGTGCAGGGCCATGGTCACGTCGGTGTCCTCGGCGAGGGTGTCCTCGCTCATGCCGCCGATCCGGTCCAAGGCGTTCCTGCGGAAGGCCCCGACCGCACCCGGGATGGTGGGCATGCAGCCCAGCAGGTCGTACATCCTGCGGTCGAGGTTGAAGCCCATCACGTACTCGATGTGCTGCCAGGCGCCGATCAGCGAATCGCGGTTGCCGACCTTGGCGTTGCCGGCGACCGCTCCGACCCGGGGATCGGCGAACGGCTGCACGAGCTCGCGCACGGTGGACGGTTCGAAGACCGTGTCGCCGTCCATCATCACGACGATGTCGTAACGGGCGTGCGCGATGCCGTTGTTCAGGGCCGCCGGCTTGCCCGCGTTGGCCTGCCGCACGACACGGACGTTCGGTATCCACATCGCCTCGACGATGTCGGCCGTGCCGTCCGTCGATCCGTCGTCGATGACGACGACCTCGATCGGGTAGTCGCTGGCCACGAGCGAGCGGACGGTCGACGCGATGCACTCGCGCTCGTTGTACGCGGGCACGAGGACGGACACCGGGCGGGTGAACGGATCGCCCCACCGGAAGTTCCTGCGGCGCACCTTCCTGGCGTGCAGGAAGGACAGCAGCAGCATCAGCCCGAAGCGGACCATGACCAGGACGCCGATGACCGCGAGGCCGACCACGAGCACGCTGGTGACGTGTTCGGAGATGCCCACGGCGAAGACGAACGATTTGCCCTTCCAGAGCGCGAACCCGGTGACCGGCGTGTGCGCGCTGGGGGCGCCGAGCGCCGCCGTGAGGTTCGTGAACTCGTAGCCCTTGTCCTGCATCTCGGGCAGGAAGTGGCCGAGCGCGGCCACGGTCTGGGACCGGTCGCCGCCGGAGTCGTGCATGAGGACGATCGCCCCCTCGCCGCGCTCGGGCGTGGCGTTCCTGGAGATCACACCGACGCCCGGGCGCTTCCAGTCCTCGCTGTCGGTGTCGTTCACGACCGTGAGGTAGCCGCGGCTGCCGACGTACTGGGTGACCGGCCAGGACTTGTTGTCCATGGCGTCGGAGAAGGACGAGTAGGGCGGCCGGAACAAGGAGGTGCGGATGCCGGCCGCGCCCGCCAGGACCAGTTGGTTCTGGGACAGTTCACGGTCGATGCGGTCCGCGGACTGGTAGGAGAGGTCCGGGTGGTTGAAGGTGTGCAGCCCGACCTCGTGCCCTTCGTCGACCATCCGCCGGACGAGGTCGGGATAGCGTGAGGCCATGGTGCCGGTGACGAAGAAGACGCCGTGCGCCTTGTACTCCCTCAGCTTGTCGAGCACCCGTGGGGTCCAGACGGGGTCGGGCCCGTCGTCGAAGGTCAGGACGATCCTGTGGTCGGGTATGCGCAGCGTCTTGGCGCGTTCGCCCGCCGTACGGGCGTCGATGACCGGGCCGCCCTCCAGCACGTCGTCCGGCACCTGGGTGGTGGCCGCCGGTGGCTGGACACGGTGGTCGGCGAGGATCTCGCTGTGCACGTATCCGCGCAGCATCAGCATCGCGAGCAGGGCGACGAGAAGGAGGGACGGCAGCAGGTAACGCATGGGGAGCCTGCGCCTGACGGTCCGCTTCTTCCTGCGGTTGTGCCTGCCCCGCGTAACGGGGGTTGTCATCTAACGAGGGCCTTCTTGTGGTTGCGCCGGCGGGTCCGCGGGCTCCGACGGCGCCGGCGGGCTCTCCACGACGGGCCCTCCGCTGTCGGAGGACGGCGTGGGACTGCCGGCGGACGACTCGGAGACCTCGGTCTCGGGGACGGGTTTCGTGGAGGTGCCCGCGTCCTCGGGAGGCGCACTGCTCGTGGAGGCCGGGGCCTTCGCCCCGGAGGCGGGCGGGAGGGACGCGGAGGCGCCGGCGGACGGGGCTCGCGTCACGTCCGGGGCCGAGGCGCTGGGTTCGGCGCCACCGGGAGCCTCGGACGACGCGCTCACGGTGGGGAGGGGCCGTACCTCCACGTCGCTCGCCTTCTTCTGCTCCTGGCCGGACAGCGGCAGCCACGGGGCGGAGGAGTTGCCGCCCAGCACGGCGAACACCAGGGTCACCGCGTAGGCGGCGCAGATGCCGGCGAGCAGCCAGCCGAGGCGTCGGTACGTCTTGCTGCGGCGGCCGCTCTCGTCGACGAAGACGGGGCCGTCCGCGGGGTCCGCGGGACGCGGTTCAAGGGGTAGTTCGGAGAGTTGCCGGCCGATTCCGTCCAGCTGGATCGTGACCTCGTGCGGCTCGTGCGTGTGCCCGGTACGGGTGCCTTCGCGCCAATTTTCCACAGATGTTCGCTCTTCCCCCACTCAGTGAAACAGGCGCGCGGGAATGACTGGTTTCTTGCCGTCGGACCGGGCCCCCACCCCGCCCTCGCGCCACGTACCACCGTGCACCGGAGCTCAGAATGTAGCGCACGGGAAGCGCCCTCAGGACCCCGTCTCCGCGGTCGTGAAGAAATGGTGACGCATGAGTGACGCGTCGGCTTCGGGGAGCCATGATTCACGTGGCCGTACCATCCACCCTTGTGTTGCAGCCATTTCGGCTGCTGCGGTTCTCAGCGCGTCCAGCCCGGGATGGTCCACCCCGGCGCGCTGGACCATCAGCAGGGGGGACACGGGCACCGGTCGCACCAAGGGGCGTACCACCGTGCCCGGCAGCGGCGGGAAGTCGACGACGGCCAGCACCGGGTTCCCCGACTTCGCCATCACCCGTTGAAATTCAGCCACTCCGACGGCGAGCGGGGCGGGCGGAGCGAGTGTGATGTCCCACTGTGCGAAGAGCTGGGCGGCGAGATCGGTCCACTCGCGGGTGCGCGTATTGCCCGCCCCCGCGTAGACGGTCTCACCGGAGAGTTCGTCCATGGCGACGACCGCACGCCCGGCGAGCGGATGACCGTGCGGCAGCAGGACGGCCATCGGCTCGTACCGCACCGGCTGTACCCGGAGCCGGGCGAGCACACCCGGCTCGAGTCCGGCGGCCCGCCCGAAGGAGACGTCCAGCCGGCCGGCGAGCACCTCGCCGGCCGCATAGGTCAGCCCGCTCTCGAAGCGGGCCATCAGCTCGCACTCGGGGACGAGCTCCCGCGCCCTGGCCAGCACCCGGGCCGCTGTCATTCCGTCGGTGTTGAGGTCCACGAGGAGGGGCCGGGCCACCGGATGCGCGAAGGCGGCGGCGAGGTGGTCCTGCGCCTCGATCACCCGGCGGGCGTACGGAAGGAGTCTCTCCCCGTCCGGCGTGAGCGACACCTGGCGGGTGGTGCGCACGAAGAGCTCGGTGCCCAGTCCGCGTTCCAGCCGCCGGATGTCCCGGCTCAGGGCCTGCTGCGCCACGTAGAGCCGGGCGGCGGCCCGGGTGAAGTGCAGTTCCTCGGCCACGGCGACGAAGGCGCGCAGGAGACGGGGGTCGGTGTCGGAAGGAGCCATGCGCGTAATTTACAACGAGGATGCGTGAATCGGCGCTGAGCAGGTGTTGGACCATCCCCACGTCTCGGCGTGAGGGTGGACGAGTGCCTGATGAAGCCGTCGCCTCCGCGCCCCTCCACCCGCCGTCCACGCCCGTACCCACGCCCGCCGCACACGGCAATCCCTACCGTCGGCTGCTCGCCACCCCGGGCGCCCGCGCCTTCACCGCGGGCAACCTCCTCGCCCGGCTGCCCATGGGCATGTTCAGTGTCAGCGCCGTCATCATGATCGCCGGAGCACACGGCTCGTACGCCCTGGCCGGTGCCGTCACCGCGACCGGCTTGGCCGCGACCGCCGTCGTCGCCCCCTGGACGGCCCGGCTCGTCGACCGGTACGGCCAGGCCCGGATCGCCGTACCCGCGACCGCCGTCGCCGCGCTCGGCTCGCTCGCCCTGCTGCTCTGCGTGCGTTACGACGCCCCCGTGTGGACCCTCTTCGCCTCGTACGCCGCCACGGCCACCACCCCCAACACCGGCGGCATGTCCCGGGCCCGCTGGGCACACCTGCACAAGGGCGATCCGGCCGCCCTGCACACCGCGAACTCCTTCGAGCAAGCCGTCGACGAACTGTGCTTCATGCTCGGCCCGGTGCTGGCCGCCTCGCTGTGCGGGGCGCTCTTCCCCGAAGCCGGCACCCTGACCGGCGCCGTCCTCCTCATGACCGGCGTCCTGGTCTTCGCCGCCCAGCGGGCGACCGAGCCGCCGGTGGCCCCCCGCACCCGCGCCGCCTCACCGCTGCGGACGCGCGGCATGCCAGCGATGCTGACCGTCTTCCTCGCGACCGGCGCCGTCTTCGGCGCCATGGAGGTCGTCTCGATCGCCCACGCCGGGGGCGCGATCCTCGCCCTCCAGGCGGGTGGCTCCTGCGTGGCCGGGCTGCTCTACGGATCACTGCGCCCCGCCGCGAGCGTCGGGCGCAGACTGGTGCTCTGCCTGACGGGCATGACCGCGCTGATGTCCCTCCCGCTGATCGCCGCCTCGGCCACCGGATCCGTTCCGGTGCTGGCCGGCTGCCTGCTGCTGGCGGGCGCGGCGACGGCCCCCACCATGGTGACCGGCATGACCCTGGTACAGCGGCTCACCCCGCAGGCGCAGCTCAACGAGGGCATGACGCTGGCGGTCACCGCACTCCTGGGCGGCATAGCCGCGGGTTCCGCGGCCGGTGGCTGGACGGTCGAACACGCCGGGACGGTGACCGGCTACGCCGTGCCGGTGGGCGCGGCGGCGCTGGCCCTCGCCGTCGCCGCCCTCGGCACGCGGAAGGCATGAGCACGCAGCCCGCGGAACGGCGGGCCGGACGGGAACGGGCGGAGGGGGGCCGGGCAAAGAAAAAAACGAGGACCCCGCTGCCAGGGGCAACGGGGTCCTCGTTCACATGGGGTCTGTGGAGATGGCGGGAATCGAACCCGCGTCCAACGGTGCGGAACCAGGGCTTCTCCGAGTGCAGTTCGCTGCGCTTTTCTCGGCCCCGGAGGTCACGCGAACAAGCCTCCGACAGGCCCAGTCACTGTTTGATTTCCTTCTGGGCCCCGTGACCGGGCTCAGAAGTTTAGATCCCTGAATGATGCCAGGATCCGGGTCGGGATCACCCCCGGGCTGACACTCCGCAGAGTCTTCGCTTAGCTGCTAATTAGGCAGCGAGGGCGAAGGCGGAGGAATCGCGCTTGGAATTGGCGATTATTGGTTGCGACATATGGTTAACGAGATCATTGTCGCTTCCTCGACTCGCTTCCCCTGCTTCGACATCCGCTGTCGAAACCGATCATCCCCATGTTGATTTATCAAACGTGCACCCTCTGCGGGGCGCACGGCCCATCGTACGTGACCAACGCGCACGGATGCCACCGTATTCCGGCGGCTCCGGGGCGCGGGCCCCGGCCTGGCGGGGTGGACGCCCCGACTACGCGCTGCGCTGGCGCCGGCGGACCGCCGAGATCGCCCGGTTCGTCTCCCGCGTGTCCTGCTTCTCGCGCAGCGTCTGCCGCTTGTCGTACTCCTTCTTGCCCTTCGCGAGCGCGATCTCGACCTTGACCCGGCCCTCCTTGAAGTACAGGGCGAGCGGCACGATGGTGTGGCCCGACTCCTGGGACTTGGACGCCAGCTTGTCGATCTCGGCCCGGTGCAGGAGTAGCTTGCGCTTGCGCTTGGCGGCGTGGTTGGTCCAGGTGCCCTGGACGTACTCGGGGACGTGGATGTTGTGCAGCCACGCTTCCCCGTCGTCGATCTGGACGAAGCCGTCGACCAGCGAGGCCCTGCCCATCCGCAGCGACTTGACCTCCGTGCCCATGAGCACGAGGCCGCACTCGTAGGTGTCGAGGACGTGGTAGTCGTGCCGCGCCTTCTTGTTCTGCGCGATCATCTTGCGCCCGGTGTCTTTTTCCTTGGCCATAGTGCGGTCATTTTCGCACTACGACCCACCCCCGAGGCCACTCAATACCGTCTCGGCCCGTTTCTGGGCCTCCGGCCCCGCCCCGACGTCCGGGGTGATGCCGCGCCCCTCGACGCTGCGGCCCGCCGGAGTGCGGTACTGCCCGACGGTCAGCTCGGCGACCGCGCCGCCCGGTAGCTCGCTGGGCATCTGCACGGCCCCCTTGCCGAAGGTGCGCGACCCGACGGTCACGGCCCTCCCGCGGTCCTGCAGGGCGCCGGTCAGCAGCTCTGCGGCGCTCATCGTGCCGCCGTCCACCAGGACGACCACCGGGCGGTCCGTGTCCCCGCCCGGCTCGGCGTACAGCGCCTGCTCCTCACCGTGCACGTCGTAGGTGGCGACCAGGCCGCCGTCCAGGAAGGCGGACGAGGCGGTGACGGCCTCGGTGACCAGGCCACCGGAGTTGGCCCGGAGGTCCAGGAGGATCCCGGCGTCCTCGGGGGCGGCGTCCACGGCCTCGCGCACGGCGCGGCCCGCGCCCCTGGTGAAGGCGTCGACCTTGACCAGGACGGCGGAGGACGGCTCGCGGCCCAGCCTCCGGACGGTGACCGGGTCGGTGGTCAGGCGGGCCCGCCGCAGCGTCTCGGTCCAGGAGCGCGAGCCGCGGCGCAGCCCGAGGACGACGGGTGTGCCTTCGGCCTCTCCCGTACGGTCCCCGCGCAGCAGGGCGACCACCTCGGCGACGGGACGCCCGCCCACGGGTTTCCCGTCGACCGAGCGCAACCGGTCTCCCGGGCGCACCCCGGCAAGGTCGGCGGGGCCGCCGGGCTGGACACCGGTCACGGTCACCGCTCCCCCGGCGGAGCGGCGGGCGGAGAGACCGACCCCCGTGTACGAGCCGTCGAGGGCCTTCTCGAACTCCTCGTACTCCCGCTCGTCGTACACCGCGCCCCAGCGGTCACCGCTGCGGCTGACGGCCTCCTCCGCGGCGTCCGTCGCGGACTTGCCGTCGGCCGCCGCCCTGGCGGCAGCCTCGGCGATCGTCCCGCGGTCCGCGGAACCCACGGTGGAGGAGACGGAGCGCGCGTCCGTCGCGGTCCCCGTGGCGTCCTCCTGGGGCAGGGAGCCGGTCGCCGCCGCAGTGGCCAGCACGCTCGCGAAGACCAGTGTCAGGGCCGCCCCGCGGCGGACACCGCGGGGGACCAGTGAATTCGTCAGGCCCGGCATGGCGCCGAGTCTAGGACAACACCCCTACGGCACACGGCTCGTCGGCCGCGCGCCGCACGGGGCGAGCGTCACACCCTGAGGTACTTGCGCAACGCGAAGAGGGCGGCGACGGCGGGCATCAGCAGGCCGATCGCCAGCACCAGCGGGAGCTTGGTGAGCACGGCCTCCCAGCCGATGAAGTCGATCAGGTTCAGCTTCTCCTGGAGCGCCAGGCCGCCGTCGATGAGGAAGTACCGGCCGGCGAGCAGGATCACGCAGGCGAGCAGCCCGCCGATCAGTCCGGCGAAGGCCGCCTCCATGATGAAGGGCATCTGGATGTAGAAGCCGGACGCCCCGACCAGCCGCATGATGCCGGTCTCCCGTCTCCGGCTGAACGCCGAGACGCGCACGGTGTTCACGATGAGCATCAGCGCGATGATCAGCATCAGCCCCATGAGGAAGATCGCCGCGACGTTCATGCCGTTCATCAGCTCGAAGAGGTTGTCCAGGATGCTCCGCTGGTCCTGGACGGACTGCACGCCGTCACGCCCCGCGAAGGCGGTCGCGACGACCTTGTACTTCTGCGGGTCCTTGAGCTTGACCCGGAACGACTCCTGCATCTGGTCCGGCGTGATGCTCCCGGCCATCGGGGAGTCGCCGAACTCCTCCTGGTAGTGCTTGTACGCCTCGTCGACCGTCTCGAAGAGGACCGGCTTCTCGACGGCGTCCATCTTCTCGAGGTCGGCCTTGATCTCCTTCTTCTGGTCCGCGGTGACGGCACCCTTGGCGCACTTGGGCACGTCCTTGGCGTCGTTCTTGTTGCAGAGGAAGATCGAGACGTTGACCTTGTCGTACCAGTAGGTCTTCATCGAGCCGACCTGCTCGCGCAGCAGCAGTGCGCCGCCGAACAGGGCGAGCGAGAGAGCGACGGAGACCACGACCGCGAAGGTCATCGTGAGGTTGCGGCGAAGACCGACGCCGATCTCCGACAGGACGAACTGGGCGCGCATGGCGTCCTTTCAGTACTCGATGCTCGTGCAGAAGCTCAGTGCTGGTAGCCGTAGACGCCGCGCGCCTGGTCACGGACGAGGCGGCCCTGCTCGAGCTCGATGACGCGCTTGCGCATCTGGTCGACGATGTTCTGGTCGTGGGTCGCCATGATCACGGTGGTGCCGGTCCGGTTGATCCGGTCCAGCAGCTTCATGATGCCCACGGAGGTCTGCGGGTCGAGGTTGCCCGTCGGCTCGTCCGCGATCAGCAGCATCGGGCGGTTGACGAACGCCCGGGCGATCGCGACGCGTTGCTGCTCGCCGCCGGAGAGCTCGCCCGGCATCCGGTCCTCCTTGCCTCCGAGGCCCACGAGGTCGAGCACCTGCGGCACGGCCTTGCGGATCTCGCCGCGGGGCTTGCCGATGACCTCCTGCGCGAAGGCCACGTTCTCGGCGACGGTCTTGTTGGGCAGGAGCCGGAAGTCCTGGAAGACCGTGCCCAACTGGCGGCGCATCTGCGGCACCTTCCAGTTGGACAGGCGGGCGAGGTCCTTGCCGAGCACGTGGACCGTGCCCTGGCTGGCGCGCTCCTCACGGAGGATGAGCCGCATGAAGGTGGACTTGCCGGAGCCGGAGGAGCCCACCAGGAAGACGAACTCGCCCTTCTCGATGTCGAGTGAGACGTCCCGGAGAGCTGGACGGCTCTGCTTCGGGTAGGTCTTGGAGACGTTGTCGAATCGGATCACGGATGCACCACGGTCGGCCGGGAGTAGGTGTCCGTGACCATACGCGAACGCGGCTGACGCGTGCAGTCGGCGTCCGCCCATGAGGGATTTGTGCCGGAACGCGGCAGGGAACGAAACGGGGCGTGCCGGGCCCTGGCCGGCGGGGCGCGCCGAAACGGTCGGGAGCTGGCACAGTGGTAGGGGGAACGGTCGCGTTTCCCTGAGCGTTGTGCGGAGAGCACGTGCGGGCGGCTCCGCCGCGCGGTGAGGAGGAATGCGCATGACCTATGACCGACTGGTGTGCGCGAACTGCGCGGGACCGGTGAGCGAGGGGCGCTGCCGTGTCTGCCGGGCGAGCCGGGAGCGCTTGCAGGATCAGGGGCCTTTCGGCGGACTGAATCCGGCGATGCTCATCGCGCTCATGGTGATCCTCGTGGCCGCGCTTGCACTGCTGGCCCACCAGGCCGTCTGAGTCGGGGCCGGACGCGCTGTACGGCCGCGAGAGCGCCCGTCGGCGCGGGTGTGGCCGCGGAGAGCGGTTCGGGTGCGCGAAGGGCCCGGGAGGGCTGTGACAGCCCTCCCGGGCCCTTCGTCGTACGTCCGGGTACGTCAGGCGGTCGTGCGACCGCCGGCCAGACGCGGCAGGATGCGGAAGCCGATTCCGCCCGCGATCATCGTCGCGGCGCCGACCAGCAGGAACGTGGTCTCGGCCGCACCGGTCTCGGCGAGCTCGTCCTTGCCCTTGCTCTGCTCGGCCGGCTGGTTGCCGACGCTGTCGGTGTCGGTGTTGTCGGCGCACGCGGCGCCGTCCAGGTCGACGGTGCAGGTGCCGGCGTCGCCGGTGGCGGAGCCGGTGGTCCCGGTGTCGCCACCGGTCACGCCGTTGCCGCCGCCGTTGCCGCCGCCGTTGCCGTTGGAGCCGCCGTCGGTCGTACCACCCTGGTCGCCGGCACCACCCTGGTCACCGGCACCACCTTGGTCGCCCGCACCACCTTGGTCGCCCGCGCCACCCTGGTCGCCCGCGCCACCCTGGTCGCCGGCACCACCCTGGTCGCCGCCTTCGCTGGTACCGCCGGTGTCGACGCCGCCGAGCAGGCCACCGATGAGCTCGGGCTCTTCCTCCGGCGTCGAGTAGGTGCTGGTGGAGTTGTCCTCGGTGAGGTAACCGGCGGCCTGTGCCGCACCGGTGACGGTGAGCGAGGCGCCTGCGGCAATAACCGCACCGGCGGCTATCCGCGCAACGCGGACTCGCGTCTTCTTGGTCATCTGTTGCTACCCCCAGTAGCCGATCTCGTCAGTGGAGCAGCCATATGTGGTCCACGGCTCTGAGAGGTCGCGGTGTTCGCGGGGCCACGTCGTGCCGTGGCCATCCCGCCCCGCCCCCGTTCACACCTGTCCCGGACATACGCATGCTGCCCTAGCACCCTGTCCAGAGTTAAGGACTACGTCAAGGCCGTTCCGAGGCATACGCGCCGCTATGGGGGCTGTTGACGGCTAATCGGAATCACGACTGTGACTCATTCACCACACGGTCCCCCCAACTCCCCTGACACCGGCGGGAGAACGGGCCGGACATGCGTCGGCCCGGGCAGCTTCCGCGTGCCCGGGCCCGACGACCGTACGCGTACGGCTACTTCTCGCTCTGCTTCCGCCAGCGGATGCCCGCCTCGATGAAGCCGTCGATCTCGCCGTTGAAGACCGCTTCCGGGTTGCCCATCTCGAACTCCGTACGGAGGTCCTTGACCATCTGGTACGGGTGCAGGACGTACGAACGCATCTGGTTGCCCCAGGAGTTGCCGCCGTCGCCCTTGAGGGCGTTCATCCTGGCCTGCTCCTCCTGGCGGCGGCGTTCGAGCAGCTTCGCCTGGAGGACGTTCATCGCGGACGCCTTGTTCTGGATCTGCGAGCGCTCGTTCTGGCAGGAGACGACGATGCCGGTCGGCAGGTGGGTGAGCCGCACCGCGGAGTCCGTGGTGTTGACGCCCTGGCCGCCGGGTCCGGAGGAGCGGTACACGTCCACGCGCAGCTCGGACTCGTCGATCTCGATGTGGTCGGTCTGCTCGACGACCGGGAGCACCTCGACGCCCGCGAAGGAGGTCTGGCGGCGGCCCTGGTTGTCGAAGGGGGAGATCCGGACGAGCCGGTGGGTGCCCTGCTCGACGGAGAGCGTGCCGTAGGCGTACGGCACCTCGACGGCGAAGGTGGTCGACTTGATGCCGGCCTCCTCTGCGTACGCCGTCTCGTAGACCTCGGTCTTGTAGCCGTGCCGCTCGGCCCAGCGGACGTACATGCGCTGGAGCTTCTCGGCGAAGTCCGCGGCGTCCACCCCGCCGGCCTCGGCGCGGATGGTGACCAGCGCCTCACGCGAGTCGTACTCGCCGGAGAGGAGGGTGCGGACCTCCATCTCGTCCAGCGCCTTCCTGACCGACTCCAGCTCGGTCTCCGCCTCGCTCAGCGCGTCGGCGTCGCCCTCGTCCTCGGCGAGCTCGAACATGATGCCGAGGTCATCGATGCGCCCGCGCAGGGCCTCGGTCTTGCGGACCTCGGCCTGGAGGTGCGAGAGCTTGCTGGTGATCTTCTGGGCCGCTTCCGGGTCGTCCCAGAGGGACGGCGCGGCCGCCTGCTCCTCGAGCGCGGCGATCTCGGCCCTCAGGGCGTCCAGGTCCAGGACGGCCTCGATCGACCCCATGGTCGAGGAGAGGGACTTCAGCTCTTCGGAAATATCGACGACTGCCACGGGTCCAGCGTAACGGCTGGACGAGTGAACCTGTCCCTCCCCCGGCCGCCGACCGCCCCGGACCGGCCCTCAGGGGGCCGCTGGAGCCGAATTCCTGGTGTCCTCGGGCTGCGCTCCCGCGTCGTCCCCGCTCGTCGCGAGCCAGCCGCCGACGCCGATCGCGGCGCACAGGGCGACCGCGCCGACACCCAGGGTGATGCGGCGCTTGCGGACGGCGGCGGACTTGTTCCTGGCCGATCCGGGCCGGGGGCGGCCCGGCGCGCGCGGGGCCCTGGCGGTGCCGAGGGGACCGCCGGCGAGTTCGTCGGGGGCGGGGACCCGCATGCTCGTGTGCGTGTCCCGGTTGGAGTCCGGGGCGGAGCCGGGGACCAGCGGGACGGCTCCGCGGCGGCGGGGTTCCTCCTCGGCCGGGACGTACCCCTGTTCGTCGTGGGCCTGCGGTTCGGACCCGGTCTCCGGCTCGTCGACGTCGAGCGGGGGTATCCCGGACAGGAGCGGGAGGAGTTCGCGGAGCCGGGTCGCGAGTTCGGAGGCGCGCAGTCTCGAGGCCGGGGCCTTGGCCAGGCACTGGACGAGGAGCTGCCAGAGCTCCTCGGGGATGCCCGGGAGCGGGACGACCGTCTCGGTGACGTGCCGGCGCAGCACCGCGCCGGGGTGGCCGCCGCCGAAGGGCGTGAAGCCGGCGAGCAGCTCGTAGAACACCGTCGCCAGGGCGTAGATGTCGACGGCGGCGCGCGGCGGAAGGCCCTCGACGATCTCCGGGGCCAGGTAGTCCGGCGTGCCGATGATCTTGGTGGTCCTGGTGCGGCGCGGGGTGTCGATCAGCTTGGCGACGCCGAAGTCGGTGAGCAGCGCGGGGTGGGAGCCCCCGGGACCGAGCGGGCCCTCCATGTCGAGGAGGATGTTCTCCGGCTTCACGTCGCGGTGCACCACCCCGGCGCGGTGGGCCGCGGCGAGACCGTCGGCGACGTCCGCGACGATCGCGGCGGCGGCCTCCGGGGCCAGCCTGCGCTCACGGTCGAGACGGGTGCGCAGGTCGGTGCCGCGGACGAGATCCATCACGAGCGCCAGGTCGTTGCCGTCCACCACGAGGTCGCGGACGGCGACGACGTGCGGATGGTCGAGACCGAGCAGCGCGGTGCGTTCCTGTACGAAACGGCCCACGAGCTCCTGGTCGGACGCGAGGTCCTCGCGGAGCAGCTTGATGGCTACGGGACCCTCGGGCCCTTCGCCGAGCCACACCGTGCCGGCGCTGCCGCGCCCCAGGATCTGGTGGGCGGTGTACCGGCTGCCGATATTCCGTGCCAAGACTGCTCCCTCAGCGGCTGGCGTTGACCCCCCGGTCGACAAAGTTACGCGGCGATCGGGTGGTTGGGTGCCCTGGGCGGCTCCGACCTTCGATTCCGGGGTGAAATAGGCCGCAGAAGTCGACAAAGATACAGAGTGGGTGCCGCTGCCGCCCCGGCGCGCGACCGGCCGGACGGACGTCGCCCGGGCGCCGGCACCACCCGGAGGTCACCGGCGAACGGCGGACGCCCGCGCCACCGCCCGGCCGCCCGCCTGCCATCGGCCGGTCCGGCCGCCCTACTGCCCCGTCGGTTCGCTCGGCGAGCTGCCGTTGAGGTCCTTGACCCAGTCGGTGACCGTGGAGATCCCGTCGCCGATGGCCTCCCAGTAGCCCTTGCCCTGGTCGACCCAGCCCTGGAGCGGCGTCAGCTCCCAGATCAGCCAGCCGGCGACGATCAGAAGGACCACCGTGACCAGGCACCCCTTGAGGCAGCCGAGGCCGGGGATGCGCGTCGGGTTGGCGCTGCGCTGCCGCGGCTGCCGGGGGGCGGGCGGCTGGGGTGCCGGCGGCTGCGGCGGCGCGTACTGCTGCCGCTGGGGCTGCTGTTGCGGTTGGTGCTGCGGCTGGTGCTGTGGCTGGTAGCCCTGCGGCTGCTGCGACGGGTACTGCTGGGCGCGCTGCGGCTGCCGCTGCGGCTGCCGGCTCTGCTGCGGTGACTGCTGCGGTGGCTGCTGCCGCTGGGGGCGGCGGCGCAGCGGATCCTGGCTCGGGTCGAGGTACTGGACCTGCGTCTGCTCGTTGCGGTCGCGGGCCGCCCGGAGCTGGGACTGCCAGGGGTGCGGCTCGTCGGGGCGCGGGGGCCCGTCGGCGTGCGGCGGCACGGGCGGCATCACCGCGGTCGGGTCGGCGTGGCCGCCGGCCGGGCCGCGGCTCATGACGCCGGTAGGGGCCGCCGGGTCGTAGGAACCCGCGTTGCTCGGCAGGACCTGCGTCGGGTCGGCCGCCCCCGGGGTCTCCGGGACGGCGGCGGGTGCCGGGTCGGGGGCGAGGAGGGCGCCCACCCCCTCGGCGGCCGCGATCTGTGCGGAGTTGGCGTGCACGCCGACGCCCGCGCCGACGGTCCGCAGCGCCCGGGCGAGGTTCACGGCGCTGGGCCGCTGGTCCGGGTCCTTGCGCAGGCAGCGCTCGATGACGGTCCACAGCGGTTCCGGGACGTTGCCGGGGCGGTGGGGCTCCTCGCTGAGGTGCCGGTGCAGGACCTCCAGCGCGGTGCCTCCCGCGAACGGCGGGCGGCCGGTGACCAGCTCGTACAGCAGGATGCCCGCGCCGTAGACGTCGACGGCGGAGGTCTGCGGACGGCCCTCGGCGGACTCGGGCGCCACGTAGGCGGGCGTGCCGACGAACTCGTGGGTCCGGGTCAGCCCCGGTGAGTCCGCGAGGCGCGCGATGCCGAAGTCGGTGAGCATCGGGTGCATCTCGCCGTTGCGCTCGTCGAGCAGCACGTTGGCGGGTTTCAGGTCGCGGTGCACGACGCCGTCCGCGTGGCTGGCCGCGAGGGCGTCCGCGATCTGGGCGGTGAGCAGGGAGGCGGCGACCGGGGTGAGCGGGCCGTTCTCGCGCAGGTACCGGTGCAGGTCCGGGCCGTCGACCAGGTCCATCACCAGGGCGAGGAGATCACCCTCGACCACGAGGTCCCTGGTACGCACGATGTTCGGGTGGGTGAGCCGCAGCAGCACGGAGCGCTCCCGCAGGAACCGCATCACGACGTCCGCGTCGTTGGCGAGCTCCTCCTTGAGCACCTTGATCGCGACGGTCTCGCCGGGCTGCCCGGCGACGGCCGCCTCGGCGCCCGCGGTCTCCCGCTGGCGGGCTCGCCAGACGGTGCCCGTGGCGCCGCGTCCGAGCGGCTCCTCGAGCAGGTACTTGCTGCCGACTGGCCGCACGTCACGCGCTCCCTGCTGATCGTTGTGCTTGCGGATCGTCCGGGCCGGCCCGGATGTCCCGGTCCCCCGCGCCCGCCCGTGTCCCGGCCCACTCTAACGACCTGCCCCCGGGCCGTGGTGCCGCCGGACGGAGCACCGCGCGGGGGGTTCGCGGCCGTGCCGCCGCGGTGTCCAGGGGAAGACGCAGCCACCGGAGGGTTGGTTGCCGAACGAGTGTGCAGGACACCCGCCGCAGGACCAAGCAGGCACTTTTGCACCCACACTCGGCCAATCAAGATCACTAAGCGGTCACCCCCGGGCGTGTTGTCAGTGGCAGGTGCGAGGATGCCTCCAGCACGGGACTGTGAGGCTGGTGCCTCGCGCTCCGTGACGACCTGTACCGGACGACGCGTCCGCGCCGGGTGGGGGGAATCACAGGGCGTCTCCCCTGCCGGGCGCCCCGCGCAGAAGGGACCGCTGACGGCGATGCAGATCCGGCTGACCGTCCTCGCGCCGCGCAGCGGCACCACCCCGGCACACGCCTGCGACGTGCTCGTCACCGCGCCCGCGGGCACGGCTCTCGCGGCCGTCGCCTCCGGCCTGGCCGCGGCGGTGACCGGCCCGGACACCTCCCTGGGCGGTGGCGCCGTGGTGCTCCACGCCGGGCGGGAGCGGCTCGACCCGCAGCGCTGCGCCCTCGGTGAGCCGCCCCTGGTGGACGGCGCGGTGCTCTCCCTGCAGACGCCCGGCGAGGACGAGGCGCTGGACGACGCCGCCTGCGCACAGCTGCACGTGATCGCGGGCCCGGACGCCGGCGGGGTCCACCTGCTGCACGGCGGCCGTATCCGTATCGGCAGGTCCGCGGAGGCCGACGTCCCGCTCGACGATCCGGACGTCTCCCGGCTGCACTGCGCGGTCACCGTCTCCGAGGACGGCCGGGTGTCGGTCGCCGACCTCGGCTCGACCAACGGCACCTCCCTGGACGGCGCGGACGTGCACGACACCCCCGTCCGGCTGCCCCCGGGCGCGCTGCTGCGCCTCGGCGAGTCCGCCCTCCGGCTGGCCCCCGGCTCGCCCGCCCCGGCGCTGACGACCACCCCGGACGGAGAGGGCCACCTGCGGGTGGCCCGGCCGGACGGCACGCGGGCCGGTGGGGAGGGCGGCGCCCTCGCGGGCGGCGGTGCGGCCGGGAGCGGTGCCGGCCACGCCTACGGCCCCGCCTCGGACGCACACACCGCCCACGGCACACCCGAGGGGAACGACGGCGGCCCCGCCGGCGCCGGCGAGCAGCAGGATCCCGCCGGGCACGCGGCCCCCGCCGGGCCCGGGCCCCGGAGGCCCACAGCACCCACGGGCGCGGCACCGGCCTGGCGAACGGCGAGGCGCCCCGGCGCGGCATAGGGGCGTGGGCCAGGCGCCTGGCAGGCGGCAGGCCACGCGGGCCGCGAGGACCTCGCCCCGGCCGATCCCGACTCGCCGCTGCGGTGGATCGCCGACAACACCAACCCGGAGGGTGT
>NZ_JBEXWB010000110.1:0-16994 GCF_040629645.1 Streptomyces sp. NPDC005899
ACTGCGGCGGGTAGTTCTTCATGACCACGAGATGTCCGTTCTCAGATCCGCAGGATCCAGTGTCTCGTGTGTCCAACATCAGGGGTCAAGGCCCATCGTTGGGTAGATCCTGAACGGTCCTGGTCCGGAGAGCGTGTCAGTGCTTGCCGTTAGAAGCTGTTGTCTTTCCGTACTTGGTCGCTGACTTTCTGCTGGTCAAGCATGGTGTGGCGGGTTCTGTGGCAGACAGGACACGTCGTGTCGTCTTGGTCGTGGAGGTTCGGGGATGCCGTCGGTGGTCGGTTTGCTGGAGGAGCGGGAACGGGGTGCCCGGCAGCGGGTTGAGGTGTTGCGTGAGGAAGCGGACCGAGTCCTTGCCGAGCTGCGCGACGCGGAGCTGTTCTGGGAGCGGTTCGTGACTGCGCGGGAGGTTCTCGTCGAGGTTCTCGCTGGTCCGGGCGGTGGTGCTGATGTCGAGCAGATCCCGGACGACGTCAACTACGGCCTGTTACGAAAGCGAGCGCCGAGGCAGCGCTGGCTACGAAGCTGGGTGCGTTGGTTGCGCCCCTGCTGCCCGGAGGATCTCGGCGGTGTCGGGGTGAGGTCCGTTGTTCGCCCAGTCCAGCGGGGATCTGCCTGTGCCGAGGTCTTCGCGAAGGTTGGGATCGGCACCATGTGCCAACAACTGTCGGATCGTTTCGGTGTGCCCCCAGCAGGCAGCTGCGCACAACGGTGTGCCATCCGAGCCGAGGCCGCTGCTTTCGGTGTTGGGAGAAGCTCCGGCTTCCATGAGCAAACGAGCAATCTCGGCCTCGCCCTGCACTGAAGCTAGGTACAGCGGAGTAGTGCCGTCACTGTTCCGTCTTGCCGGGCTTGCTCCACCGCGCAGCAGAGCCTTCGTACGTTCGGCGTCACCTGCCAGCACTGCTTCGAAAAGGTGGTGGGAAAGCTTCTTCTGCTTGCGCTGCTTCATAGGCGGTGAAGCTATCGATCATGGGTGCGCCGGTGCTACTCATATCCACTCGTTGATCGCCGCGACCAGCACAGTGGCCCCATAACGGACTGCGAGCTTGCCGTAGCGCGTGGCGACAGCGCGATGTCCTTTGAGGCGGTTGATGCCGCACTCGACCGCATGGCGCTCGCGGTAGTCGACCGGGTCGAAATGCGGCGGACGGCCGCCGCGCGAACCGAGCTTCTGGCGGTTGCGCGCCTGGTCGGCCTTGTCGGGGATGGTGCAGCGGATCCCGCGGCAGCGCAGGTAGCCGCGGTTTCTGCGGGAGGCGTACGCCTTGTCGGCCCGCACGCGGTCGGGGCGTATGCGTGGCCGGCCCGGACCGACACGGGGCACGCGGATCTTTTCAAGCACGGGTTCGAACTGCAGCGAGTCCCCGCGCTGTCCTGCCGTCACCACGATCGACATGGGCTTCTGACCTTGTTCGACGGCCAGGTGCAGCTTGGTGGTGAATCCGCCGCGTGACCGTCCCAGCCCGTGATCATGGGGCTCGGTGAAGATGCCGCCCGGTGGTTCCTTCTGCGGGTCACCCTGCTTGCGGGCCCCAGCCGCATGCTGGTAGGCGCGACAGACCGTGGAGTCGACGCTCAGGTCCCAGACGATCGCGCCCTTCCCATCGGCCAGTGACTGTAGCCGGGTGAGGATCCGCTGCCAGGTGCCGTTCCGCTGCCACCGGCGAAACAGGTCGTAGACCCGGTTCCACGGCCCGTACTCGACGGGGATGTCCCGCCACGAAACTCCGGTCCGGACCCGGAACCGTATGCCGTCGATCAGCTGCCGCCGAGGCCGGACGGGAGGCCGCCCCGCCCTGGCACCCCTCGGCAACAGCGGCTCCAGCACCGCCCACTGCTCATCCGTTGCATCTCCCCGACCCATGAACCGTGATCGTTCACAACCCAAGATCCACTTTCGATACACGGCTAGGGCCTGCGCCTCAAGGGCGTCCAGCGTCACCGTGACCAGCGTGGCGCCGAGCTGGTTGACACGGTGCCGGGTCATCACTCAAGCAGTGGGTGAACAAAGGCCACGTTATGCGTGACCTCTCCGCTTTCCGAGACGTGAGCAGGACCGGGCTGCTCGGTGTCTCCTGATCTCTCTGGTGCGCGAAAAGGCCGGCTCGCTGGGACAGCGTCGTCGCTCCAGCGAGCCGGCGGCCATCAGTTTCGGGCTATGAGATGGTTTTGATGGTCTGCCAGCCGCTGGTGCCGACTGTTGTCGGCGGCTGAAGGAGGCCGGTCTTGCGACCCGAGAAGAACTCAAGACCCGCGCTGGTGTCGGCAGTGGTGGTCCAGAGGTCACCTATGCCGTCACCGTTGGAGTCGCCGGAGCCAGCGATCAAAGGGCGGGCGGATGTTGTCCACCCGGAGGCGTAGGCGGTTCGGCTGGTTCCTGTGCCAAGAGACGATGGATCGGTGCCCCCGTCGGGTATTCCGTCGCCGTCCGCGTCGCCGTTGCTCTTGCCGTGGTAGAGCCAGAGCTCGCCGGTGGTGGTGTTTCGGGCGATCAGGTCGGTGAGTCCGTCCCCGTCAACATCGCCTGCGGTGGCGAGTTGCATTGCGCCCCAGCCCGAGGATCCGATGGGGTAGCCGGCCTGGATGCTGCCGCTGGAGTAGCCGGGCAGGAACCAGAGCTGGTCGCCGATCACGGCCACGAAGTCGGGATTGTTGCTTTCTTCACTTGGGGTGATGTCCCCGATCGAGACTATTTGCTTGATCGTGGCGGGATCGAGGGTGAGGCCGGTCTCGGAGTCTTCGAAAAAGTAGACCTGTCGTTTGGTGTCCTCGGTGAACGCACCCTGTCCGTCGTTCGGGTAGAGCCAAAGGCTGCCGTCCGACTTGCGTGCGACGAGGTCCTCATAGAGGTCCTCGGTCCAGTCACCGCGGTGGGTGAGCAAGGAGCCCGCCCACGTACCGTTCGCGATGACAGGGTTTGTGACCGACAGGGCGCCGTTGCCGGTGCCGCCGTACAGGTGAAGATTACTGCTTGCGTTGACGGCGAAGAGGTCGGGCATGCCGTCGCCGTTCACGTCACCGGGTTTGTCGACGACGCCTGGGCTTTTTGCGTAGAACTTGTAGGGGTAGACGGGACCGAAGTTCTTGCCCACATCGACGGCCTGAACGTACAGGGTGTGAGGGCCCGGGGTGAGTGGGGTCAGTTTGGCCGATGCGTCACCGCCGATGGCTGCCGGTTTGGCGACGGTGCTGGGCGGGGTACGGTCCAGGCTCCAGCGGTATTCGGCGATGTCCTTCTCGCCTGCTGCGCCGAAGATGAATTCGCCTTCTGTGCGGGCCAGGGCGCCCTCGGTGTCCTCGGGGTAGAGGTCGTTGACCGACTTCACGGTCGGCATCTTGGACGGGGCTGTCGGGTCGAAGCCGAAGCGGCAGCCGTTGGCTCCTGTGGTGGGTGTCCAGTCGGATGCGAAGGCGGAGTCTCCGACGTCCTCGGCCTGGGCCTTCCATGAGAATTGTCCTGCGCTTGCTCCGATGTTGTCGGTGAGGAGCTTCTTGGGCACGGCGATGCTGGCCCGCACGCCTTTGGAGTCGCTGGCGAGGACGGTCTTGCGTACCGTTTGGTTGAAGATGATGCCTGGGCTGATGTCGTGCTTGCCCGTTGGCCAGAGGTGGAACTGAACGTTGACGTCGCCGCCGTCACGGTCCCATACCTGCGCGTTCAGTGTCACATCGGTGTTGCCCAGGGTGATGTAGGACGATCCGTTGCCGCACTCGGTGCTGCTGACCTTGGTGCTGGGGATGGTGTCCAGCGCCCAGGGGGCTTCCGGCCGGCGGTTGAACTCGACGATCAGTTTCGCGTCGGGCTTGAACTTCTTCCAGCTGTACTCGTCCTTGCCGTCCTCGGCAGTCTGAGGGGCGCGGAGGCCGAAGGTGATGTCGGGCGACTTGGCCGCCGCCGCTTTGACTGCGGCGTCCTTGGCGGTGAAGTCGACGGCCTTGTCCGGGCAGCCGTGGGCGTCGTTGCCGTGGGCGTAGTTGCGGCTGTCCTGGCGGGTGGACCAGGCGGGCTGCTTGGCCCAGGTGGTGGCCGAGCTGATGGGGCCGGTCACGTACAGCTCGACCGGTTTGGCAGTGCAGGACCAGGAGTGTGTCTCGGTGATCTGGAACTGCGCGTCGATGACCTTGACGCCGGCCAGGAACTTCGACTCGACCCGGAAGAACGACCGTGCGGTACCGCCGGTGGACGACTCGTAGCCGACGCGCGCCTCGCTGGTGGTGCCGCCGCTCCAGCCGGTGCCGTTCCAGTAGCTGTCGTTGGCGTGTGGCTTGTAAGCGATGGTCCACGCCAGCTTGTTGCCGGTCACCCGCGGATCGATGTAGACCGGATACGTCGTGTCGGGGGAGGTGAGCAGTTCCCGGTCCGGCGTGAGCGTCAGCTGGTCGTTCGAGAAGTCCACGCCCACGGTACTGCTGTTGGCGCCCGGTGTCAGATCGGTCGGGGTCTCGGCGGCCGCGGGCGCGGCGGTGCGGGAACGCACCGACGGGGCGGCGGGCTCCGTGCCGGAGGAATCCCACATGCGGGCCGTCGACGTCGCGAAGACGGTCTGGCCGGCCGGGTTCACGGCCGTGAGGTTGCCCGCGTCGGGGTCCTGCTTCAGAGTGAGCCCCTCGGTCCTGAGACCGAACTCGATGGTGGCGAGCTCCGGGTTCGCGGCGGCCTCGGCGGTCTTGACGACGAGGGTCTGGCTGAACCCGTCGACACTCGCGGCGACCGCGAGGTCAACACCCGGGAGGACCTCGCGGTAGGTCGCGCTCGCCCCGTCCAGGACCGGAACGGGCAGAGGCGCGGGCCACTGCAGCGACACCGACCGGCCCTGGTCGGTGAGCGCGACCAGCGGGTCGTCGCCGCCCGCGGAGAACGTCACATGTCCGGCCGCCGCCTTGGGGCTGACACGACCGGCGACCCGGGTGAGGGTGGTGTCGATCGCTTCCCAACGGCCTTCGCGCTTCACCCGGACCGGCATGCTGTGCTGAGTCCGCCGCAGGTTCCCGTTCGGCAGGGCGTGGGTCTCGCTCGTTTCCGAGCGCTCGGCCAGGATCTCGACCGGCTCCCCGGACAGACGTGCCGCCTCCAACGCGCCACGCTCCGAGGTGGGTGCCAGGCCGGCGGAACCGGTGGCGGCGGCAGCGGAATTCAAGCCCAGCGGCACCAGACCCAATGAACTCCCGGCGATCACGATCGCAAGTGCCCTGCGGGCGGCTCGGTTCGAGGGAACCCATCTTCGCGTAGATATTTTCGGCACGTTCGCCCGTTCCTACCTTCGTTCGGGACTCCCTGTGAAGATCCCTTGGCTTGGCTGTGAACTTTAACCCGTGTTTACTCACCCTCGTCAACGCGTTCCTCTTACTTCGCAAGTAGGTCCAAACGGTGCACCACGTGCTCAACTATCTGCGTCATGTCGGCCATTGGCGCAGATCCATACCCCTCGCCCTGCTGCTGGTCATGTTCATCGGCTTCATACCGGAAGACCCCGCTGCCGCAGGAACCGGCAAGCTGCGACTCGAGGACTTGAAGCGCGACCCGTCCATCCCGGGCCGTTCCCTTCATCCCAAACGCAAATCTGTACGGAATGACGCCACTACGAAGTGGGCGCCGCCCAGGGACCGCGACCTGGCCGGCACCTATTCCGTTCAGGTGTCGAGGGGCGGCAAGGCGCCCTCACCCAAGCTGAGTTCAGGTAGCAGTCACCTACTCGGAAGTTCGGGCGAGGCACTCGACCGCAGCCCGGTGCGGCTGATCCAGCCGACGGTCAAGGAAGCAAAGGCCGCCCGGACTGCGGGAACCGCGCGACCCGCACCGGTCGGAGGCGCGGCCCAGGTCAAGATCCAGAATCAGAAGACAGCCCGTAAGGCGGGCGTCACAGGCATGCTGCTCACAGCAGCACCAGCCGCCACGAGCGAGGCCAAGGCTCTGACCGGCGCGGTCGAGTTCGAGATCGACTACACGGCGGTGAAGGACACCTACGGTGCCGACTTCGGCTCAAGGCTGCGCCTTGTCCAGCTTCCCGCCTGCGCGCTGACCACACCTGACAAGGCGCAATGTCGTACGCGCACCGAACTGGGCGGGGACAACGACCCGGCCACGGGCACGGTCAGCGCCACCGTCGAGCTGACGGCCACAGACGCTCGCAGCGCTGGTAGCCCCATGGTCCTGGCCGCGGTGGCGGCCGCTTCGGGCCCGGGAGGTAGCCACGAGGCGACATCGCTGTCTCCGTCCGGCGACTGGTCAGGAGGTAGCTCAGCCGGCGGATTCTCGTGGTCCTACGGAATCGAGTCACCGGAGGTGCCTGGTGGCCCCGAGCCGGAGGTGGAGC
The DNA here is from genome assembly GCF_040629645.1 of Streptomyces sp. NPDC005899. Classification (NCBI taxonomy): domain Bacteria; kingdom Bacillati; phylum Actinomycetota; class Actinomycetes; order Kitasatosporales; family Streptomycetaceae; genus Streptomyces; species Streptomyces sp. NPDC005899. Next base: position 6,318 of record NZ_JBEXWB010000110.1, read on the forward strand.
TCTCCTACTCCTCGCAGTCGGTCGACGGGCGTACTGCTTCCACGAACGGGCAGTCGTCGTGGATCGCGGAAGGCTGGGAGTACGAACCCGGTTTCGTCGAGCGCCGTTACCAGCCCTGCTCCGACGACAAGGCCGCGATCGACGGCAAAGCACCGAACAACTCGGGCGAGACCGCAGATCTGTGCTGGGGCTCCGACCACGTCGTCATGTCGCTGGACGGCAAGACCACCGAGCTGGTCAAGAACGAGCCGACTCCGGAGCGCCCGAAGGAGGAGTGGCGCCTCGCCGACGACGACGGCACCCGGGTCGAGCGGCGCACCGGCGCTGACAACGGTGCCAAGGACGGCGAGTACTGGCTGATCACGAGCACCGACGGTGTGCAGTACAGCTTCGGCCTGAACAAGCTCCCCGGAGCTACCACCCAGCGCACCAACTCGGCACTCACGGTGCCGGTCTTCGGTAACCACCCCGGCGAGCCCTGCCATGCCACGGCGTTCGCCGACTCCGACTGCGCACAGGCATACCGCTGGAATTTGGACTACGTCGTCGACCCGCTTGGCGACGCCATGACTCTCTGGTGGAACAAGCACACCAACTTCTACGGCCAGCACATGAAGGCCGACCAGCAGATCTCCTACGTGCGCTCCGCAGATCTCGGGCGGATCGACTACGGACTGCGCAGCGACGCCCTCTTCGGTGTCCTTCCGGCTGGACGTACCACCTTCACCACCGCCGAGCGTTGCATACCGAACTCCACCTTCGACTGCGCCGAGGCCAAGCGGACCACCGCGAACGCGAAGTACTGGCCCGACACGCCCCTCGACCAGGAGTGTGTGTCCGGTGCGAAGTGCACCGACAAGTACTCCCCCACATTCTGGTCGACCAAGCGTCTGACGAAGATCAGCACCCAGGTGCTGGACGGCAGCGCCCTGGCCGACGCCGACTCCTGGACCTTGGAACAGTCCTACCCGGCCACCGGCGATGGCAGCTCTCCCGCCTTGTGGCTGGAGTCCATCACGCGCACCGGGTACGGCGCCGGCGGCACCGCGTCCATGCCGAAGGTGAGCTTCGCTGGCACCCAGATGGACAACCGCGTCGACGGCGTCGAGGGCCTTCCCCCCTTCTCCCGGATGCGCATCCACGCCATCGACACCGAGACGGGCGGACGCATCGGCGTCACGTACTCACCACGGGAATGCTCGGCACTCGCCCCGCGCAAGATGCCCGCCTCACCCGAGACCAACACCCTGCGCTGCTACCCGCAATACTGGATGCCCAAGGGCGCGACCAAGCCCATCCAGGACTGGTTCCACCTCTACACGGCCACCCAGGTACGCGAGGACGACCTGGTCACCGACAGCCCGGACACGGTCACGTCCTACGAGTTCATCGGCTCACCGGCATGGGCCTACGACGACCGTGAATTCACCGAAAGCAAGCAGCGCACCTGGTCGCAGTACCGCGGCTACGAACGAGTACGCACCCGCACCGGGACCGCCACCGACGTCGGAGAGCTGACAGAGAAGCGCTACTTCCGCGGCATGCACGGAGACAAACTCCCCACCGGGACCCGCACCGCGTCCGTGGAGGACAGCTCCGGCGGAACTGCCCTGGACCTCCCTCAGCACCGGGGGCAGCTGCGCGAGCAGATCACCTATGAATCCGACGGCGGCCCGATAGACACGGCCACCCTCACCACCGCCTGGGCAGTCAAGACCGCCGAGCGCAAGCGAGCCGGCACGACCCCGCTGCAGGCGTGGATGGGCAACCCCGAGACAGTCACAACCCGCGAGCGAGTCAAGGGCGACACCTGGCGGACGTCCAAGGAGGTCACCTCCTACGACACCTACGGTCTGCCGACCCAGGTCGACGAGACCACACGGGGCGGGAAACGCTACTGCAGCAAGATCAGCTACGCCCGCAACACAACGGCACACATGCTGGAGTCGGTGTCCAGAGACCTCACGAGGCTGGGCTCGTGTGACTCCTCGAGCGGCGAAGTCGTCGAAGACACCCGCACGCTGTACGACGGCAAGGCTTTCGGAGCCGCACCCACCAAGGGGCTCGCAACGGAGGTCCAGGAGCTGGACGCCGACGGCACCGGCTATGTGACCATCGACAAGACCGAGTACGACATCCACGGCCGCGAAACCGCGTCGTGGGACGCGGAGAACCGCAAGACCAGCGTCACGATCACCCCGACCACCCGTGTGCCGGCAAGCAAGTCCGTCACCACCGATCCGCTCCTGCATACCGAGACAACCGAGTACGACAACGTACGCGGACTGCCGGTAAAGACGACCGATGCCAACGACAAGTCCTCCACGATGCAGTACGACCCGCTCGGCCGTCTGCTGAAGGTCTGGAATATCGGCCGCGACCCGGCCACCCAGACCCCGAACGCAAGCTTCGACTACACCGTCCGCCGCGACGGCCCCACCGTTATCACCAACCGCGCCCTGAAGGACAACGGCGAGTACGCCGTCTCCTACGAGATCATGGACGGTCTGCTGCGCGAGCGGCAGACGCAGGACGAAGCCGTCGCGGGAGCAGGACGCATCGTCAACGACACGTTCTACGACTCCGCCGGACGCCCGTGGAAGGAGAACGAGGGCTACTTCAACGACCAGGAACCCGCCGCCGCTCTCCTGACCGTGGGCGACCAGGAGGTCCCCTCCCAGACCCGCACGTTCTACGACGGCCTGGGCCAGCCCACGCACACCGTCACCTACGCCCGCGGTGTCGAGCAGACCCGGACCAGCACCGAACACGACGGGGACGCCACCACCACCGTGCCGCCGAAGGGCGGCACTGTCATCACCGAGTTCACGGACGCCGAGGGCCGCCTCGCCCGGACGCGTGAGTACAGCAAGCAGGACCGCAGCGAGTGGCGTGACGTCTCCTACGAGTACGACGCCCTCGACCAAATCACCACGATCACCGGACCCACCGGTTCCACGACGTTCGAGTACGACAGCCGCGGCCGCCAGACCGCGTTCACGGACCCGGATGCAGGGCGCACCGAGATCGCGTACGACAACACCGACAACGTCATCTCGATGAAGGACGCGCGCGGCAACGTCCTCGTCCCCACCTATGACGACGGCGGTCGTCAGACCTCGCTGCGCGAAGGGACCCCCGACGGCCCCAAGCGCCTGGAGTGGACCTACGACACCCTCTACAAGGGACTACCCACCGCGGCGATCCGCTACGACAACGGACACGCCTACCGTGATGAGATCACGGCCTACGACAGCGCCTACCGGCCGACGACCATGACGACCACGATCCCGGCCGAGGAGACCGGTTTCGGCGGCACCTACACCTACAAGAACAAGTACACCGCCACGGGCAAGCTGGAATGGTCCGACGTCCCGGCCGTAGGAGGCCTGGCCGCCGAACACATCACGTTCTGGTACAACTCCGACGGCCTGCCGATCTCCATCCGCGGCGCCGCCTCCTACCTGAACGACGTCCAGTACTCCGCATTCGGTGAAATCCTGCGCACCGACAGCGGCGTCGCCACGAAGAAGGTGTACGGCACCTACTTCTACGACGAGTTCACCCGCCGCATGACCCAGTCCATCTTCGACCGCTCCGTGACGCCGGGACGTATCACGGACACCCGGTACTCCTACGACGAGGCCGGCAACGTCACCAAGGTCAGCGACACCCCCGGCGAGGCCGCGGCGGACGCGGGCAAGACGGACACCCAGTGCTTCGTCTACGACCAGCTCCGCCAGATGACCTCGGCCTGGACCGCGAAGACCGACGACTGCGCCACCGGTCCCTCGAAAGACACGGTCGGCGGCCCCGACCCCTACTGGCAGTCCTACGCATTCGACACCGCCGGAAACCGCACCCAGCTCACCGACCGCGACACCACCGGCGACACCAGCAAGAACGTCACCCGCACCTACACCTACGGAAAGACAGGCATCGGCGGCCCCAACGCACTCGCTGAGGTCAAGTCCACCGGCCCCCAGGGCACCGATCTCAGCACCTTCGGCTACGACAAGTCCGGCAACACCACCACCCGCCAGGTCAACGGGACCACCCAATCACTGGAATGGGACGTCGAAGGACAACTTCGCAAGGTCACCGAACCGATCGAGGGCGGCGGCTCCAAGTCCACCGGATACCTCTACGACGCGTCCGGTGAGCGGCTGGTCCGCACGGACTCCGACGGTTCCAAGACCCTCTACCTCGGTGAGGTAGAGGTCACCCTGAAGACCGACGGACTGACCAGGACCGCAGAACGCTTCTACGCCCACCCTGACGGAGCCACCACCGTGCGCTCCACCGGAGGCGGACGCCAGTTGCTGCTCTCCGACCACCACGGCACCTCCACCACCAGTGTCGACATGGCGAGCACGGACATGCGGGTCACCCGCCGCAAGTCCATGCCGTTCGGCGAGGACCGAGGCGCCCAGCCCTCCACCTGGCCGGGCATGCGCGGATTCGTCGGCGGCACCGTGGACCCCGACACCGGTCTCACCCGGCTCGGCGCCCGTGACTACGACCCCGTCACCGGCCGCTTCATCTCTGTCGACCCGCTGGCCGACTACGGCCGGACCAGCACGATGAACCCGTACTCCTACAGCAACAACGCACCCGCCACCTTCTCCGACCCCGACGGCCTGTCCTACAACAAGGGCAAGGGCGGTGGCTACGGGCCTCGCGGCCATGACAGAGGCGAAGGCGCCAACGCTCTGGGCACCTGGCTCCAGCAATGGCTGATGCAGCAGTGGCGAGAACGACAGGAACGGGAACGCCAGCGGCGCATCGCCGAAGCACGGAGGAAGGCCGCGGAAGCGAAGCGGAAGGCGGAGGAAAGGGCCCGACGCCTCGCGGCGCTCCGCCGTGCGGCGGCAGAGGCCGCCGCGGCACGCAAGATGGCCCGGGAGATGGCAGCGGCCCAGGCTCGGGCTGCCAAGCGAGCCGCCGCGCAGGCAGCGGCGAACAAGCGTGCAGCGCTCAGGCAGGCCGCCGCACGCAAGCGCGCCGAAGCACAGCGCGCGGAGGCCCGACGCCAGCAGGCACGACGAGCCGCGGCCCGGAAGGCCGCAGCCCGCACCCGGCCCTCCGCCAAACCCAGCGCGGCGGCCAGACCGAAGCCGAGACCGTCCCAGGTCACCAAGCCGGCGCAGCAGAGGAAGCCCAACGCCACAGGATGCAGAACCGGCAACAGCTTCCTCCCGGCGACCAAGGTCCTGATGAGTGACGGGTCCAAAAAGCCCATTAGCCAAGTCAAGGTGGGGGACAAGCTCCTCGCCACCGACCCCAAAACCGGAAAGACGTCCGTCGAAACCGCCTCTGCCACCATCGTCGGCGCAGGCACGAAGAAGCTCGCCAAGATCACCCTCAGCCAGCAACAGGACGGGCGACTCAAAAAAGTATCGGTGACCGCCACGGACGGCCATCCCTTCTGGGTCCCGTCCTTGGGCATCTGGATCACCGCGACGAATCTTTTCGCGGGCCTGCATCTGCAATCGATGTCAGGTGCCGCAGTACAGGTCGAGAGCGTCAGCCGATGGAACGAGACGGCGACGGTCCACAACCTGACCATCACGGACACCCACACGTACTATGTGCAGGTGGGTGACGAGAGTATTCTCGTCCACAATTCAGGCACGCAGCAGTGCCAGGTAGAGGTGACGATAGACAAGGCCACGCACCCCGAGAGTGCCCAGCACATCGAAGATGCACAACAAGCCGGCCACCCCGCTGTCCTCACCATCAACCGTGCTGGGTCAAAGAAGAACAGGCAAGACTCGCTACGGGGGATCCCGAAGGTTCCGAACAAGCAACTGGACGAGTACCCTCCGGCGATGTTCAAGGAGGGCGGCGCCGGAGCAAGCGTTCGCGCTATCAGCGGCGGCGACAACGGTGGAGCGGGCGCCCGCATCGGAAACTCCCTACGCCGGTACCCGAACGGTACGAGAGTAAGAATCAAAGTCGTCGACTCCAGGACACCGTAATGACACTCGAGAAGCTCATCAACATCTCGTCACCTGCGCTCGCGCCCGTCTCCGAAAGCTACGCACAAGTACCACCTTCTCTTCGTCCTCTGATAGTCCGAAAGAATGGATTCTATGCATTTGAATCCGCTCTTTTTGTGAGGCCGTGGGGCGGGGGAGTCGGTTCCGCAGAAATGTGGAACGACTCAGAAGGGTGGCGTGTACCTTACGGAGATGCGTTGAACGGCCTGACGTTCTTCGCTGAAGATGTTTTCGGTTTCCAGTTCGCTGTCGACGACAAGGGTTTCCATTCCTTCGACCCCGAGACGGGGGAGTTGGAAGCCATGGCGGAGACTCTGGACGAATGGGTCGAGAGCATCTTGTCCGAGTACGAGGAGCTGACCGGCTACGGTTTGGCGCACGCCTGGCAGAGCCGCAACGGTCGCCTGAGGAACGGGTACCGGCTGGCGCCAGCGGTTCCGTTCATGCTCGGCGGCATGTATGAGGTCGACGCCTTGCGGGAAAAACCGGACCAGGAACTTGCCGCATTTCGGGCGCACATCTACACACAGGTGAGGGATACCCCTGACGGGGAGCAGGTGCACATCAACTTGATGTAATCGGCGCCTGAAGGTAGTTTGTCCTGTATGCAAAGCAGGATGTTCGCGGACTACTTTCAGATCCATGTTCTCGATGAGAACTCGGAAGCCGATGTGGCGGAGGGGTGGTCGGAGCAATCGCTGGCCGACCGCCTCGTCGTCTTTCGGGACCTCATCGGAATCAGAACCGAAGTAAATGTCGATGTCGAAGTAGACGTCGGCTGGGTGACGGAACCGCCGGCGGTAGAGCACGAACTGTACGACCATGTCGCGGAAGCGAGCATAGAGATCGCCTCCGGGATCGCGGTCGTCATGGGCTGTTCCGACTATCTTGACGATGCACCGCGGATCCATGTCGAGCCCGGTTGGGTGCGGCTTCGGGTACAGAAATCGAATCTGGCAGCAGCAGCCGCCGCCGGGATCTACTCCGACGAATCACCGGACACTGTTGAGCGCGTCAAGATAGAGATGTGGCCCCAAGCGCCCTCCGCTCCGTCCGTACTCAAGCGGTGGCACTGACAGGAAGGCGTGGGCGCCACGCCGGCCGGCGCGGTAGTTCCTGAAGGTGTGGCAAGCGCCCTCGAAGCCGAGGCCACAGTCGACGGTGTCTTACCCGATCCGGTTCCCCGCGGAGAAGACAACGCCGACCCTGCCAGCCGCCGCCGCTGGGGGCGCCCAGGCCGGGCAGTGACGGTCGGCCGCCTACACGCTCGCGCCGCTCCTGCTGGCCGCCAGCCCCGACCCGGAGCCGGTCCGCCTGGTCGCCGCGGTGTGAGCCGCCGGCCCGCCGCAGGAGACCACGGTCCAGTCAGGAACGCGCTGCGCGCACGGTCGAAGCGGTAGCACCCGGTCCGCAGCACCGCGAGCCATAGCACCCCGGCGGCCCCGGCCCCCAGAGGTGCCGCCCCCGCACCGACTGGGCGGTTTCTAGGAGTCGTCGCAACACGTGGTTGTGTTGATCAGGCCGCGAGCAGTTTAGGCAGGCGCTCGGCTGGGGTTTCCCAGCCGAGCGTTTTGCGTGGGCGGCCGTTGAGTTCGGCGGCGACGGCGGTCAGGTGCCCACGGCCGTGGGCGGACAGGTCGGTGCCCTTGGGGAAGTACTGCCGAAGCAGGCCGTTGGTGTTCTCGTTCGAGCCGCGCTGCCAGGGGCTGGCCGGGTCGCAGAAGTAGACGGGGACGTCAGTGGTGAGGGTGAAGGAGCCGTGGGCGGCCATTTCGGAGCCTTGGTCCCAGGTCAGGGACCGCATCAGGTGGGAGGGGAGCATCTGGACGGTCTCGACCAGGGCGTCGCGGATGTGTTCGGCTGTACGGCCTTCGGGTAGGTGTTCCAGCATCACGTAGCGGGTGGCGCGCTCCACGAGGGTGCCGATGGCGGAGTTGCCGTCCTTGCCGATGATCAGATCGCGCTCTCAGTGGCCAGGCAGGGCCCGGTCTTCGGCCTCGGCCGGACGCTCGCTGATCATCACCATCGGGGTGGCGAACCGCGGCTGACGGCAGGCGGTCTGGCGGTGGGGCTTGCGGCGCGTGCGGCCGGTGCGTAGGGCCTTGGCGAGCTCGCGGCGCAACTCGCCCCGGCCCTGGACGTAGAGGGCCTGGTAGATCGTCTCGTGAGCCACGTGCATCTCCGGCCGGTCGGGAAACTGGGACCGCAGAGCCTGGCAGATCTGCTCGGAGCTCCACCGTAGGTCCAGGTGAAGCTGGACGAAGTCCCCCAGGACTTCGCCGTGCACCACATGGCCGTCGCGGTGGAGCACGCGTCCAAGGCGTACCTGGCGTCCATCGCTCCCGTCCTCCTCGCGTCGGAGAAGCAGCCGAGCGTGGACGACCTCCTTGTCCTGAGCGGGAACGAAGACAGGACGAAGAAGGGCCGCGCCGGGCTCAAGACCATCGGCGGTGAGGGAGCCATCCTCAGGGCCGCGCAGCTCCTCGGCCCCGAGCACAAGGCTCCGGCCAAGCTCAAGGAACTACGGGAGTCCCGCAACGGCATCACCCACATGGGGTGGGGCCAGCCCGTCACCGAATGCCGCGCACTCCTGGCCGCAGGCATCGAGCACATCAACGCGCTCCTGAAGGCCCTGTCGACAGAGCCCGACGGCTTCTGGGGCACCCACCTCGAAGCCTGCACCGCGCTGGTGGCTCAGGCCGCCAACGAGCTGGAGATCCGGTATCACGCGAAACTCAGGCAGGCCCGCGAGCGCTTCGCTGAGACCACCCGACGCCTGTCCGAGGCCGAGATCACCGAACTCGTCAGCAGCCTCTCCGCGCTGCCGACCGCCGCTCCGTGGCCGATCGCTGTACCTGCAGAATGCCCCGCGTGCGGACACACCGGCTTCGCAAGCGGCCGGGACAAGTCAGGGGAATACGGGGAGGTCTGGTTCCTCCCCCGGCACTTCGAGTGCCGCCTGTGCGGTCTCACACTCACGCTGTGGGAACTTGACCTCGCAGGAATCAAGGGCCAGATACTCAACGACGACGAAGAGCCCGACCCGGATTGGGAACCCGATTTCGAGACGTACTGAGGGCTCAGGCAGACGCTCCTCTGCCGTCCGTACCCCGCCGCCCAGCGAACCCCTCCAGGTCGCGGCGCTACTCTTCCTCGCGGCGATCTACTGCGCGAGGACGTCGCGGTCGATGTACGGGGCGACTGCCGCGAGGACCAGGCGCCGGAGTTCGTCCGGCTCCAGCGCCTCCACTTCCCATTACCGGGCGCTCGATGTCGAAGCCGTAGCGTCGGGCGAAGGCCGGCCACCGCGGGTCGCCGCGCTTGCCCTGCTCGTACGTGAGCAGCACCCGGGTCACCGAGCTCCAGCAGCCCGTGCGCTCCACCCAGTCGCGCTCGATGTCCTCGCCGGAGCAGTCGAAATTGCCGACCACGGCAAGGTGGGCTGCGCGTTGCTCGTGGGCGACGCGGTCGCGGACGACGTCGGCGTAGGACTGCGAGCTGAAGCAGCGGAACACGAGCACGGGGATGCCTGCGAACTCGAGCCAGCCGGTCAGCTGCTGCCGCAGGGTGTCCTTCTCCGCAGCGACGTACAGGGTGTGCTCCTGGCCCGCCGTGCGGTCCAGGCGGAACCAGTCGGGCAGCACGAAGGCGTCCGCGTCCGGCCAGGCCGGTGGGACGTGGACTTCGCGGACGATGTCGATCAGGTCGGGGAAGGTTGACGTGGGCGAGCGCCTGGGCCCTGTTCTTCGGCGGCTGGTCGGCGCGGCGGCGGACCTCGGCGGGAACGGCGTGAGTCCCTGGCGCTGGTGAGCATGCAGTCACCAGCGGGTACCGCGGGTCAGCGTTGAGGCCACCAACGGTGGCGCGGACGGATGGGAAAGCTGACCGTCGCACTGTGGCGGTGGGGGGCGATGACGTGGACCGGTGAGTGGTCGCCGACCGTGATGTTGATCGTCTGCACCGCTTGGTGCACCTGGCCTCCTGGTCGTGGTGTGGGTGCGGGCGGGTGCGCCGGAGGCAGTGGCGGCCTCGCGCAGCAGCACCGCCGTGGCAGTCGACGCTGGCGGGGTCGCGCGCTTCTCACTTGGTGATGACGGGGTCGAGCCAGGCGCCCTGGCCGCTGTCGCACCCGTCGAGGGTCAGGGTGACGCGGAACGCTCCATCGAGTTTCACCGTGATCTGCTGGGCGCTCTCTCCGACGCTCATGGTCCGCTCGAAGAGGGTGCGTCCGTCCACGTCGACGGTGAACGCGGCGCGCGCGGAGTTCGGGCTGTCGTCGGAGACACCGATGCGGGTGACCAGCTTCTTGTAGGTGCGGTCCAGTTGCCAGGTCGCGGTGGACTCGCAGGCCCCGCCGTTGCGGAGGTCGATGAGGTGCAGGGCGACGGGGTATTCGCGCAGGTTCACCCGCTGGGGCCCCGAGAGGTAGCCGTCATTGTCGAAGGCCGGCAGGTCCGTGACGAGCGACAGACGTGCGGGATCCGGGGCCGGAAGCGAAGAAGCACCCGAGGACGGGGTACTCGCGGGCGCGCTGGGCGGCGGCGCCGCAGCGGTGGGCGCGGACGTGGCGGAGACGGGGGCGGGGGCGGTGGGGGCCGGGGAGCCGGCCCCGTGGGTGGTCTCGCCGGTGCCGGACGTCACCCAGATCCCGGCCGCCGCGCCACCGCCCGCCAGC
>NZ_JBEXWB010000111.1:0-16967 GCF_040629645.1 Streptomyces sp. NPDC005899
GTGGGACCTGCGCCGACGGTTCGCCTCCACGGGAGGCGGAGGGCAGTGCCTACGGGTTGATGTTGATCTTGAAGGTGGAGGTGGTGTTGCGAACGTCGACGGCGTTGCCGTCCATGCGCAGACCGTTGAAGGTCACCTCACCGACGGCGGGGCCCTGCCCCGCCTCGGGCAGCTCGTTGGCCCAGAGGCCGAAGCCGGACTTGGCGTCCCAGGCATCGCCGCTCTTGCGGGCTCCGGTGATCGAGATGTCCGTGAGGATGGTGTCCTTGATCGGGAACTGGGGCTGGCCGCCGACGTACTGCGTCTGGAACATGATGCCGCTGTAGGTCGGCTCGATGATGTCGACGTTGTTCACCCGGATGCCCTGGAACACCTTGGAGGCGGAGAAGAGCCACATCCCGGGGAAGGTCTGGTTGCCCCAGAAGTGACCGCCGGCCCGCACGATGGAGATGTTCTCCAGGGTGGTCGGCTCGGCGCCGAACCCGTTCATCGCGTAGCCGAAGTCCAGCGAGGAGACGGTCACGCCCGAGTAGACCAGGGTGTCGGCGATGTGGATGTTGCGGAAGGTGTTGTCGTAGCCGCCGTAGACGGCCACCCCCGCCGCCCTCCAGGTCAGGGTGCTGGTGAGGTTCTCGTAGACGTTGTTCTTCATGTCGGCGCCGCCGGCGTCGATCGCGGAGAACAGGGCGAAGCTGTCGTCGCCCGTGGCGCGGGCGTCGTTGTTGACGACGTGGTTGTCGGTCGAGCCGTTGGTCATGTTGACGCCGTCGGCGAACATGTTGCGGATGCGCGAGTTCTTGATGGTGATCCGGTCCGTGTTGGCACCCCAGTAGAGGCAGACCATGTGCTCGGTCCAGATGTTGTCGATCTCCATGTCGCTCACGTTGGCGAAGTCGAAGACCTTACCCGGGCCGTCGATGCGCGAGGTGTAGTTGCCGAAGAAGGCGAAGTCGCGGAACGAGGACCCCTTCGCGGCGGCCTCGGCACGGAAGCCGACGTCGGTGTTGTTCTGCGAGGCGGGAGCGTGGAACTTGGTGAACCAGGGACCGGCGCCGACGACCTGGACGGGCTTGCCGTAGACCTGGAACTTGCTCGACGTCGCGTAGTCGCCCGGGGGCAGGTAGACGCCGACGAGTTTGCCGGTGGAGTCCATGCGGACCCTGTCCAGGGCGTTCTGGACGTCCTGCTGGCCGAAGCCGGTGGGTACGGCGTACGCGGCCGGGTCGGGGTTGGCGGCCGGGGCCACCTGCTCCAGGTTGACGAAGTCGATCGCGTAGTTCGCGGCGCTGTTGGCGGCGTCCTTCTGGAGGCGGATCTTGCTGCCCGCCGGGACGGTCTCACCGAGGAGCAGATGAGCCTCGTCGTAGATGTGGCGCGGACCACCGGCCGACGGGGCGTTCTCGGGCTGGGTCTCCGCACCGTACAGCCAGGCGTACTTCGACGTCAGTGGAAGCGCCTTCTTGAAGACCCCGTCGACGTAGACGTTGATCGAGGAGTCGATGCCGCCGCCACCAGGGGCGTCCGGCAGGGAGAAGCGGGTGACCAGGGTGTTGGTCGCCGCGCGGGCGGTGAACTCGACGTACTCGCCCGTCGCGTCCAGATTGACCGCCTTGCGGCCGGATGCCTCGCCGGCGATGTCGCCGACGGTGCGGTTGGGGCCGGCGACGTTCGCGCCACCGCCCGGGTTGCCGTCCTCCGCCTCGTACATCGTGTAGGGCATGTTCGCGCCGCGCCCGACGAACAGCGGCTGGCTGGAGGTGTTGTTGCCGCGCTTGACCGGCAGTTCGTTGGCGTCGGCCGCGATCACCGTCTTCACGGTGTACGAGCCGTTGGCCGCGGTCCACGTGCCCAGGTTCACCTCGGCGGTGGCGCCTGCCGCGATGGTTCCGGAGTGCACGCCGGTCAGCGTCTTGACCGTGTCGCCCTTGGCGTCGACCACGGTGAGGGAGACTCCGTGGCTGCCCGCGGCGCTCGCCTGCGTACCCTGGTTCTTCACCGCGGCCTTGAAGGTGACCGTGTCACCGGCGGCCGGACTGGACGGCGAGGTCGTCACCGAGGTCGCGATCAGGTCGGAGCTTTCGACCGGCTTGACGACCAGGGCGCTCGGACGCGTGTAGGTGTTGTTGGTCTCGTTCTGCTCGATGACCGCGTTCGCGTCGTCCACGACCGCGCTGAGTTGGTACGAGCCCGCGTCCCGGACGCCTATGGATCCACTGACCGTGGTCTGTGCTCCGGCCGCGAGGGCGCCGACCTGGGCGGTGGCGACCTTGGTGCCGCCCAGACGCAGCGCGACGGCACTGGCCGGGGCCGCGGCCGGGCCGCTGTTGCGGACTGTGGCCTTGACGGTGATCTCGTCGGACTCGACCGGGGCGTCCGGCGTCGTGGTCAGGCCGGTCACCTCCAGGTCCGGGTTGGGCGCGGGCACGCCGATGACCTGGAACTCCGCGAGCTGGCCTGCGGGAGAGCCGCTGTTGGCGGTGAACTTCAGCTGGACGTCGGCGACGCGCGCGGTGACCGGGACGGACACCGTGTTCCCCGCTGCCGGGTCGAACGCGTAGCTCTTGGCGGCGGTGAGACTGGTGAAGCCGGAGGCGCTCTGCTCGCGGCCGAAGACCTCGATGGTCTGGTTCCGGGCGCCCCAGGCAGTGGCCGGGTCGAGCTTCAGGACGAGCCGGTCGAGGTCGGCGTTGGAGCCGAGCTTGACGGTGAGGGTCTGGGGGTAGCTGCCGCCCGCGCCCTCCCAATAGGTACTGGTGCTGTTGTCGTTGGCGTTCGCGGCGACGAAGCTGTGCACCGAGGAAGAGGCGGCGATCGCCTTGCCGACGGCGAGGTTGGAGCCCGTGGAGCCGCTGCCGTTGCGGGTGACGCTGTTGCTGTCGCCCGAGCGGTTGCCGGCAGCGTCCTTGGCGCGCACGTGATAGGTGACGGTGGCGGAGGCCGCAAGGGTGTCGGTGTAGGTGGTGACGTTGCCTGCCACACTGCCGCGCAGCGTGTTGTTGGCGTAGATGTCGTAGCCGGTGACGCCCGTGTTGTCGGTGGCGGCCGTCCAGGTCAGTTTCACCTGACCCGCCGAAGGCTCGGTGAACGCCAGGTTCCCCGGGACCGTCGGCGCCTGGGTGTCGCCCGTGTCGGCCCGCCGGGTGACCGTCTCGCTGTTGGCCGACTGGTTGCCGGCGGCGTCCTTGGCGCGGACGTAGTAGGTCACCGTCTGGTTCGCGGGGCGGTTGTCCGTGTAGGTGGTGACGCCGCCCGCCACGCTCGTCAGCAGCGTGTTGTTGGCGTAGATGTCGTAGCCGGTGACGCCCGTGTTGTCGGTGGCGGCCGTCCAGGTCAGTTTCACCTGACCCGCCGAAGGCTCGGTGAACGCCAGGTTCGCGGGGGCCGTCGGCGCCTGGGTGTCGCCGGTGCCGGGACCGTAGACCTCGAACTCGGAGAGCTGCGCGGCCGGCTGGGAGGTGTTCGCGGTGACCAGGACCCGTACGTACCGGGCGGTGGCGGTTCCGAACGGGATCGTCACCGTGTTCTGGGCCGAGGGGGTGAACTCGTAGGCCTTGGATGCCGTGAGATCGGTGAAGTCCGTGCCGTTTGCGCTGCTCTGGATCTTGAGCGTCTGGCTGCGCGCGGCCCAGCCGTCGGGCAGGCGCAGTACGACGCGGTCGACGCGGACGGAGGAGCCCAGGTCGGCTCGCAGCCACTGGGGCAGGTCGCCGTTCCGGCTCTCCCAGTAAGTCGCGTTGTTGGCGTCGTTGGCGTTGCCGGCCGCGTAGACCTCGGTGTGGCTGCTCGCGGTGAGGGTCCTGCCGGCGGCGAGGTTCCCCGAACTCCCCTCGGCGCCGTGCACTTCCAGCTCGGAGAGCTGGGCCGCCTGCCAGCCGGTGTTGGCGGTGATGTCGATGCGTACGAAGCGCGCCTGGGCGGCCGGGAAGCTCACCGTGACGGTGTTGCCGGCAGCCGGGGTGAAGGAGTACCTGGCCGAGCTCTTGAGCGTGGTGAAGCTGGTGCCGTCGGCGCTGCCCTGGACGGACAGGGTCTGCTCACGGCTCTCCCAGCCAGCGGGGAGCTTCAGGACGACCTCGTCGATCCGCGTGCTCGAACCGAGATCGGCCTGCACCCACTGCGGGAGGCTCGATCCGGAGCTCTGCCAGTACGTTCCCTGGTTCCCGTCCGTGGCGTTCCCGGCCCCGTACTCGGGCAAGGCGCTGCTCGCCTTCGCGGGATCGCCCACCGCGATGTTGGGTCCTCCGGCGGCGTGAGCGGTCATGAGAGGACCGCCCAGCGCCAGGAGGCTCGTCACAATCACGGCGCTCATGCCCCGTGATCTCCAGTCAAGTCTCATCTGTCCTCTGTCTCGGTATCGCGCCCACAGACTGCGCGACGCGGCTCGTCGAAGGTGCCTGGACTCGGATCCTTGTCGCTTGCTTACCGCAAACGGTGGAAGAGTTGCAGACACTAGGCAACTCGTCCACTTCAGGAAACAGTTGCCTTACTCAGCGACGAACTGGCCGCAGGCGGGCATGCTTACGGCCCCGCTCGCGGGGGCCGACGGGGTGGTTCTGTGCTGGAGAGGGGCCGGCCAGCGCCGTGGCCGGCCCCGTTGCCCTGGCGTCGAGGACGCCGGGGCGGTGCTACGGGTTGTTGATGACGAACTGGGAGCCGGGTTCGACCAGGATGTTGCCCTGGGCGGAGTTGGTGATCGTCACGTTGGACAGGGTGGCGCTGCCGCGGGCGCCGCCCATGGCGAGGATGCCGGAGCCGTTGTTCGACTTGTCGATGCGCACGTTGGTGATCTTGACGTTCGGCATTTCGCCGCCACCCGTCTTGAACTGGATGCCGTCGTAGGTCGAATCGATGATGTCGGTGTCCTGAATGGTGACGCCCGGGATGGGATGGCCCTGCGGGAACAGGGTGATGGCGCCGAACTCCTGGTCCTCGTTCCAGAACGCGCCGCCCGTGCGGTACAGGGCGTTGTTGGAGATGAGGGTCTGCCCCGAGAAGGGCAGCGGGTCGTGGTCGGTCGCCAGCATGATGCCGGGGTAGTTCATGGTGTCGGCGATGATGTTGTTCTCGATCTTGTTGCCGAAGCCGCCGTAGATCGCGATGCCGTTGGCCCGCCAGGGCAGCTGGATCGTGTTGTTGCGGAAGTTGTTGTTGGAACCGACGTCCACCGAGGTGTCCTTGACGTACTTGCTGGCCCAGACGGCCAGCGCGTCGTCACCGTTGTTGCGGAAGGACGAGTTGTAGACGGTGGAGTTGCGGGTGCCGTTGGCGAAGTTGATGCCGTCGGCGTAGGTGTTGCGGACCCGCATGCCGTTGAATTCCACGCCGTCACCCGGTCCCCACAGCTCGGGGATGTTGGTGTAGTCACGGCCCGCCCAGACACCGACGTTGGCGTGCTCGATCCACACGTTGCTGATCTTCGTGCCCTTGCCGAAGCGGCCGTTGAGGCCGACGCCGCCCTCTTCGTTTGCGTTGTTGCCGCGGATCGTGCCCGACCCGAAGATCGCGATGTCGGAGATCTGGGTGTTGTGGTCGATGTCGAAGCCGAAGTTGCCCTCGTGCGGGTGATTGATGCCGCCCGCCTGGTGCGGCGGGGTCAGGGTGTAGAGCTGGGAGTGCCACATGCCGGCGCCGCGGATCGTCACGTCACGGATACCGACCGTGTTGTAGATCCCGCGGTTCAGCGGGTCGTCGGTCAGGATCTTCTGCTCCTGGCGCCACTGGCCCGCCGGGATCCACACGCAGGAGATCTCACCCTTCTGGTCGGCGGTCACCGCGCGCTGGATGGCGTCGGTGTCGTCGATTCCGTCGTTGGGCACCGCACCGTAGTTGGTGATGGAGACGCAGCCGGCCGGCTGGGAGGTCGGGGGCGCCACCTGTTCAAGGTCGATCAGGTCGATGATGTAGAAGGACGCGGTGTCACCCGCGTCCCGCTGCAGCCGGAACTTGGTGCCCGCCGGGTAGCTCTTGGCCAGCAGCGCGTGCGACTCGTCGAACAGTCGGCGCGCGTCGGCGCCCGGGGTGTTCGACAGGCCTTCCGGGTCGTCGGTTTTCCCGTAGAGCCAACTGTGCTTCGACGAGAGGTCCAGCTTGCGGACGAAGACGTCGTTCGCGTATAGGCTGATGGTGGCCTGGGCTCCGCCGCCGGACGGGGCGTCCGGAATGGAGTTGCGCACCACGATGGAGTTGGACGCGTTGGTCGAGGTGAACTCCACGAACTGTCCACTGGAGTTCAGCCGGACCGACTTGCGGCCGGAGGACTCGGTGGCGAAGTTGGTGTGCCCGAAGGTCCGCTTCGCGTCGGCGGTCAGCAGGGTGCCCTCGTAGCGGGCGTCCTCCGCCTCGTACTCGGTGTAGGGCACGGCGGCACCGCGGCCCACGACCAGCGAGCGGCTGAAGACGTTATTGCCCTCATTGGTCTCGGCGACCGTCGTGGTGGCGTCGGCCGTAGCGGTGAGGGTGACTCCTCCGCTCGCGGCTTTCCAGGTCCCGGAGAGCGGAACGGTGACCGACTTGCCGGCGGCTACCGCGGGAGTCGTCCCGTTCAGGGTGGTGGTACCCGCGGTCAGACGCGTGATGGTCCCGGCCGTGACTCCGCTGGTGCCCCGGTTGTTGACCGTGGCGGTGAAGGAGACGTCGGTGCCGACCGCCGGAGCGGCCGGGTTCGGAGTGATCGCGGTGACCGTGAGGTCGGGGCCGGGGGCCTGGCCGACGACCAGCTTGGAGGAGCCGGTCCGGCTGTTGTTGGTGTCGTCCTGCTCGACGACGGACCCCGCCGGGTCGACGACGGCGGACACGGTGTAGCTGCCCTCCGCCTTCTTGCCGACAGCGACCTTGACCGTGGTGGACGCGCCCGGCTGGAGCGCGCCGACCGGCGCGGTGCCGGCCACGGCGCCTTCGAGACTCACGTTGACCGACGTCGCGGGCGACGCGGCGGTACCAGCGTTGCGGACGGTGGCGCTGACCTCGACGGGGTCCGTCTCGGAGGGTGAGGCCGGAGTCCACACGAGGTCGGTCACCGTGAGGTCCGGGTTCGGAGCGGCGGTGCCCAGCACCTGGAACTCGGCGACCTGCGCGCCCGGAGCGCCGCTGTTGCTCGAGATCTTCAGCTGTACGTCGGCGTACCGGCCGGTGACCGGGATGGTGATGGTGTTCTCGCCCGATGACGGACTGAAGCGGTAGTCGGCTCGGGCCTTGAGCGACGCGAATCCGGTGGCCGACTGCTCGCGGCCCAGCACCTCGATGGCTTGGGTCCGCGGCCCCCATGCCTGGTCCGGGTTGAGCTTGACCTTGACGGCGTTGATCTCCGCGTTGGCGCCGAGCTTCGCGGTCAGGGTGGCGGGGAGGGCGGAGGACTCCCAATAGGTCGCGGGGCTGTCGTCGTTGGCGTTGGCCGCCACGTACGACTGCGTGAACGAAGACGCCTCGATCGGCTTGTTCCGGGCCAGGTTGGTGCCGGTGGGCGTGGGGTCGACCGGACCGCCGTCGTCAGCCTCGCCGAAAACCTCCAGTTCGGAGAGCTGAGCCGCGTTCCACTCGGAGTTGGCGGCCACCTGCACACGGACGTAGCGTGCCGTCGTCTCGGCTACGGGGATGCTGACGGTGTTCGCGGCCGCGGGGTCGAAGGTGCGGGGGCCGGAGCCGGCGAGTGCGGCGAACGAGGATCCGTCCGTGCTGCCCAGCACGCTCAGGGTCTGGACGCGGGAGCCCCAGGAGGCGGGCAGCTTGAGGGCGACCCGGTCGACCTCGGTGCTCGCCCCCAGGTCGACCTGCACCCACTGCGGGAACGCTCCGCCCGGGCCCTCCCAGTAGGAGGCCTGGCTTCCGTCCGTCACGTTACCGGCGACGTAACTTCCGTTCGTACCGCCTGCTCGGGCGGGCTTGCCGAGAGCCAGATTGGCGCTCTCGGCTGCGTGGGCGGGGGCGGGAAGGATCCCGACCCCTATCACCCCCGCCAGTACGGAACCGACGATCAC
The DNA here is from genome assembly GCF_040629645.1 of Streptomyces sp. NPDC005899. Lineage (NCBI taxonomy): Bacteria > Bacillati > Actinomycetota > Actinomycetes > Kitasatosporales > Streptomycetaceae > Streptomyces > Streptomyces sp. NPDC005899. The sequence continues at coordinate 7,974 of NZ_JBEXWB010000111.1, forward strand.
TCGTCGTCTCTGATGTCTCGATCGCATGAAGTCCTCTTGATTCCTCACCAGAGCATCCGTCCGTGCCCCTCCCCCTGCCCCGGCGCGGTCAGCGCCGGAAACAGGAGGACGGAAGTGGGGGGCGGATGCAGCGGGCGAACGTGACAGAGCACTCGCATGACACCTTCCACACGCATCTGGAGAATATCCGTGCGCTAGCAAAGCTTTTTGAGTAGCTCAGTCAATCTTTTGCGATGGCCAGGTGACAGGTTTCCGCCAGGTGACCACTTTGTCAACGGGGCGGACACCACAGCGTGTTGGGAGCGTCCGCCTGCCGCGGCACCAAGACGTGGTGCGGGCGTTACCTACGCCTGCGCCGGGCGGCCTCGGCCGGGGCTGGGGTGACGGCCTCGCCACCTCTCCGGGGCGAGGCGCCACCGGTCGAGGCGCACCGGAACGCGCAGACCTCGGCGCACCCGTCCCGTTTGCCGTACCGAGCCCACTCCGTGCCTCCTGCATCTAGAGGGGCGGCACGAGAGGGACGGCCGATGACCCGACGGGCCTCACTGTCGTCGGATGGCCGATCGATACATCCCGCTATCGCGGCAATGTAGTCGCAGGGCTCCCGCCCGCTATGTCGCACCGCGCTGCACAACTGGCGTCGGCGACTGCACAACCTCGGCTGCTCAAGTCCACCCGAACTCAGAACAGGGCCAGACCGTCCGGTCTGGCCCTGGCGGGCGCCAATTGCGGGGCCAGACCTCGTGCGGGACGAGGGCCAGACCGCAGGCAGGCGAGGATCACATACTGCGGGGTGGTGCGGTTGAACCCCGCACGACGAGTTCCGGCTCGAAGAGCAGTTCACCGGGCTGCGCCTGTGCCCCTTGGATCTGCGCGCACAGAAGTTCCACTGCGGCGCGCCCCATAGCCTCGATGGGCTGCCGCACGGTGGACAACGGCGGCTCGGTGCAGTTCATGAAGGCCGAGTCGTCGAACCCGAGCACGGACACGTCCCCGGGGACGGCGAGTCCACGGCGGCGAGCAGCTCTGGTGGCGCCCAGCGCCAATGGGTCACTCGCGCAGATAATCCCCGTTACCCCCCGGTCCCACAGGCGGCCCGCAGCCGCCTGTCCCCCCTCGAGTGAGAACATCGAGCGCTCCACGAACTCTTCGGGCAGCGTCATCCCCGCCGCTGCTGCGGCCGTGTGCGCCGCGGTCAGCTTCCGGCGCGAGGGAATATGGTCCCCGGGACCCAGGACCAGGCCGATGCGTACATGTCCCAGGGAGGAAAGGTGACGCCATGCCTGCTCCACGGCTGCTATGTCGTCGCAGGAGACGCAAGGGAAGTCGAGTTCGTCAACGGGAGCGTTGATGAGCACGACGGGGATGTTGCGCTTGGCCAACTGCCGATAATGCTCGTGCGGCGCGTCGGCCTGGGCAAAGAGACCTCCGGCGAAGATCACGCCCGACACCTGTTGTTGCAGGAGCAAGTCGACGTAGTCGGCTTCCGAAACGCCGCCCTTGGTCTGCGTGCAGAGCACCGGCGTGAGCCCCTGCTGGGCCAGAGAACCGCCGATGACCTCGGCGAAGGCAGGAAAGATGGGGTTCTGCAACTCTGGCAGCACCAGCCCGACCAGCCTGGCCCGCTCGCCGCGCAGCTGCGTCGGTCGCTCGTAGCCAAGGACGTCCAGCGCGCTCAGCACGGACTGGCGAGTGGTCGCCGAGACCCCGGGCTTACCGTTGAGGACCCGGCTGACCGTGGCCTCGCTCACTCCCACTTTTTTGGCTACCAAAGCAAGTCTTCGCGTCACATTAGCAACATTAACGCAAGGCGAGTCGGTAAGTTACACGCTTCTTGCTGTGACTTCGTCGTTGTAGTACATCAGGCCACATACCCCTGTCCTCCAAACGCAGGTGCCGCACCGCGCCAGGGACCGCTCCGCTGTCACTGGGTGCGGTGCTCAGCCGCGACGCGGCCGAGATGGAACAGCTCCGGGTCGTCGTAGTCGAGGCCGTGAAGAAGACCGACCGGACGCCAGCCGGCGCGCTCCAACAGCCCCTGCATCGATCGGTTCGAGACGTTGGTCGAGGTGAACAACTTTTCCGTCGTGCAGGAATCCACAGCCGCATCCAGCAGAAGGCGTCCCACCCCGCGTCGGCGGGCCGATGAATCAACCATGAGCATGACGACGAAGCCATGCCCGAAGAACGTGTACTCCACCACGCAGTACCCCACCGTGCCGCACTCGTCTTCCGCGACACTTGTCGCACCGTTCTCGCACCAGCTACGTATGCTCGCCCGCCGGTCGGCGTCACCGTCGGCGGCGATCGAGTCGATGCGGCACAGCGCCTGTTCATCCGACGGGCGCGCAGGGCGCACCGAGCACCCGCCTCTGCTTGTTGCTGTCATGCCGCCATACTGCCGGAATCACCGAAGACGGCCCTACCTCTTTTCACGGCCGGGGGCGGCACCCGAAGCGAGGGCCGGGGATGTGTACTCCGGCCCTCGCCCCATGGGTCACGTCTCACCGGTGATGCGTAGGCCCGCTGTGCTACGGCAGTGCCCATTTCTGGTTGGGACCGGTGTGGCAGGCCCACAGGTGGACCGGTGTGCCGTCGTTCCAGGCGCCTCCGGACGCGTCGAGGCACTTGCCGGACCGCGGGTTGCGCAGAGTGCCGTCGACCTGGGGCTGCCAGGTCTGGGCCGCACTGCCGTTGCACCGTAGAGCTGCACCTTCGTGCCGTCGGCTGTGCCGGCGTTGTCGACGTCCAGGCACTTGCCCTGGGCGCGCACGATTCCGTCACCGGTAACCGCCCATTTCTGGGCCCGCGGTGCCGTTGCAGTTGCACAGTTGAATTTTCGTTCCGTCGGCAGTACTGCTGTTGTCCCCGTCCAGGCACTTGCCGTCGACCCTCTTCATTTCGCCGGTCCGGGAATTCACTCCGGGCAACTGGTTCATCGTGTACCGGGCTTCGGTGCTCCAGAGCTGTTTGCCGTCCGTCGCGCTGAAAGGACGGACCGAGCACACATTGACGACTCGGTCGGCCTTGAGTCCGGGGATCGTCAGCGGACCGTCTTTCGGTCGGTGGAGAGGGTGGCCGACTGCGGTGAGGATCTCCTCGTCGACCTTGGGGCCGCCGTACGCCGCGGTCGGCACGTAGCGCCACTGCTTGATCTTGTAGCGTCCGGCCAGGCTGGCCGCGGTCTCCGTCGGCACCGGCTGGGTGTACTCCAGCTCGAAGCCGCCCGGGACGGCGCGCATGGCGCGGATGTCGAAGGCGTCGGTGCCGTTCGGTGTCAGCTTCTGCAGACCGTGGCTGAGCTTGCCCTCCTGGCCCCAGTTGCCGCCCGCACCCAGCCCGCCCGCGTAGAGGGCGCCGTCCGGGCCGACGCTGATCCGGGTGACACCGGCTTCCAGGCCTTGTGTGAGGCGGAAGGCCGCCCCCTGGTACTCACCACCGACCTTCTCCGGGAACGCGGCTGCTGTGCGTACCCGATGAACGAGTAGAGATTGCAGGCCATCGAGCAGCAGTCGTTCGCGGCTTCGGCCGCTTGCACGCTGATGAGTGTCTCGAACGCGGCCTGCAGGACCTCGCCCGCTCGACATCTCAAAGCGCCGCTATCCGGGCTGGTATCGGCACATCACCCTGGCCATGCTCGCCCACGCCTTCCTCACCGCCTTGGCCGCCCAAGCCGCCTACCGGGAAAGCGCAGAAACGAACCGACCAGGCTCATCTCCCTCACCGTGGCAGAAATCCGGCGGCTCCTGGACACTCTCCTGCCCCACCCCAGACCCGATCTCAACCAGTCCCAGCAGGCCCTGAGATGGTCCCACTGGCGCAGACGCCACCAAGCCATCGCCCAGCGATGTCATTACCAGAAAAGTACCAGCTCAGGACACGAAATATGACTGGAGTACTAGACCGTGTCCTATGTGGTGCTGGCTCGTTGGGCTCGTCATGGGGCGGGGTACGTGGAGTTGGCCACTATGCCTGAGCGCGGCTGACGTCGCCCATCGCCTCGCGAAGCCCCGCCGTCATCTCCCGAGGGCGGACCGCGGTGAGCGGCGCCCGATGCCGCCCAGGCGGTGAAGCTCGCCCGCTCACCGCCTTGCGCTGCTGAGCACGGTCCGCGCCGCATCCGCACGCGACGACCGGGTACGGGGATGGCAGCACGGATCACGATCGAACCAGAATCGGCCACGGCTAATCTTGTGACGCCCATGGTGTTCGTCCATGGCTCTCTCCTTAGTTATCGAGGTGTGCACAGCGTGCAGGACGTCCGGTTCAACCTGTCGGCCTTCGGTCTCAGCGAGACAGTCCGATGTACTGCCCGCTTGCGGGCGGCAATTAGCGGTGCTCCGTCACCGGACGCGGCGGCGCAAATCATCGCCGACTTCTTCTACGACAGCCTGGTCGACGAGTGTGGCGTACGTGCTTGTGCTGCGGCGGGTGTCTTCCTCGACGGGCCATGCGACGCCGTTCCCGCAGCAGCTGAGCGCCCACGGCGTCGGGTCCTGGCTGGATTCCGCGGCCCGTACGCCCGCTTGCCCGACGTGGGGGGTTCCGCTCCGCCGGACGCGCCCGTGCTGTCGTCCGGCGCCTTTGAAGAGGCACCGCCGGTGTACCGGCTGCTCGAGCGGCTGGGAGTTACGACGGAGGACGTGAACGCGGTTGCGCCCCCTTTGAGCGACGTCGAGGTCGTGCACCTCTCCGGTTGTCAGATGGAGGGGGTGGAGGAACTCCTCCCGGGGCAGGAGGTCCGTTCCGCACTGGCCTTCGGGGCAAGCCTGTCGCCGGGCAAATGGTTCGCGGTGGTGCTGTTCTTCCGTGTTCCGCTGTCCGCCGAGGTCGCCGCGATGTTCCGCACCGTCACCAGCAGCACGCGCCTGGCGCTCTTGTCCTCTGGCCAGCCGTCGTCCACCGTAGAGGCGGAGGCGGCTCGCTCCGTCCTGGAGAGCATGGAACACCTGGTCGAACAGCGGGCCGGGCATCTTCAGACGGTCGTGGCCGAGTTGAGTTCTGCCACGACGGAGCTGCGCCGCTCTCAGCGGGAGCTGGAGCAGCGGGAGCGGGAGCTGCGCGAGGAGGCGTTGATCGTCGAGCTGCTGCAGGAGGTCGGCAGTGTCCTGGCGGCGGAACTTGACCTTGACGCGCTGGTCCAGCGCGCGGTCGACGCCGCTACCCGCCTGGCCGGGGCAGCGTTCGGCGCGTTCTTCTACAACGTCTTGGGCGAGACCGGGGAGTCGTATCTGCTCTATGTGATCTCCGGTGTCGACCGGTCGGCCTTCGAGAAGTTCCCTATGCCGCGCAACACCCAGGTGTTCGAGCAGACCTTCCGGGGCCTCGGCGTAGTGAGATCCGGGGACATCACCGCGGATCCGCGCTATGGGCACAACGCACCGCACCACGGCATGCCGGAGGGGCACCTCCCGGTGCGCAGTTATCTGGCCGTTCCGGTGATGTCCCGGGGGACGGTGCTCGGCGGGTTCTTCTTCGGCCATCCTGAGCGGGGGGTCTTCACGCAGCGACACGAACGTCTGGTCACCGGCCTCGCCGCGCAGACCGCCGTGGCGCTGCAGAACGCGCAGACGTACCGCCAGGAGCGGGAGGCGACCGCAGAACTCCAACGCCACCTGCTGCCCGCGCTGCCGCACGTCGAGGGAATCGCCAGCACGTCACGGTACCTGCCCGCCGCACGGGACCGCGGGGCCGGCGGTGACTGGGTGGACCTCATACCGCTCCCGGACGGCGAAGTGGCACTGGTCGTCGGTGACGTGATGGGCAAGGGGGTCAGGGCGGCAGCGGTCATGGGCCAGATCCGCACCGCCTGCCGGGCCTACGCACAGCTCGGTCTGGCTCCCGCCGACGTGCTGGAGCAGCTGAGCGTGCTGGTGGACGCCATCGCCCCCGGCTCCATCGCCACCTGCGTGTACGCGGTGCTCGACACGCGCCGGGACCGGTTGCGGGCCGCCGTCGCAGGGCACTTGCCGCCGGCCCGGCGCGATCCGGCAGGTGGCGTGACGTTCCTGGACGAGACGGTCGGACCGCCATTGGGAGTGGGCAGGCAGCGTTATGCGGAGCAGGAGGTGTCTCTGCCGCCCGGATCACGGCTGCTCCTGTACACCGACGGCTTGGTCGAACGGCGTGGGCGCCCCATCGACGACGGGTTGCGGCACCTGCGGGAGTTGCTGGGCGGGCCCGTGGGTGAGATCGAGGCGGACTGCGACTCCTGGCTGGACGCGTTGGCCGGCGGTCAGCACGACGACGATATCGCCATGTTGTACCTGCACCGGCCGGAGGACGCGTCGCATGAGGTGGTGGGGGTCGTACGTGACTACCCGCCGGTCTCCAGCGCGGTCCCTGATGCCCGCGATCTGGTCTCCAAGGTCATGCGCGAGTGGGGCCTGCAACGTCTGGCGAACGACATGATGCTCATCGCGGACGAGATGGTCGCCAACGCCGTCCGCCATGCCAGGACACCGTTGCGCGTGGAGCTGCGGAGAGCTGGTGAACGCGTCGTCCTGGAGGTCACGGACAGCAGCCGCGAGGAGCCTCGTCTCATCGTCTCCCAGCCAGGGGAGTTCGGGCATCGGGGCATATTTCTCATCGATGCCATCGCGACACGATGGGGCACCCGCTGGGTCGACGGAGGGAAAGTCGTGTGGGCAGAGGTCAAGACCTGATGACCACGTACCCCAGTCGGCTCCTCGACCGGCACCAGGACAACCAGCCCACCCCTCCGCCCCGGATACAGGAGAGCTACCCCCGATGACCCCCTCCCCCGACGTCGAGGCGCACAAGCCTACCGACAGCGCACCACAGGTCGACTCCAACAGCCTGCTCCCCGCCGGCCCGACGCTGACCCTCGCATCGCACCGCGGTCCGCGGCACGCGGTCGTCACCGTGGAGGGTCCTATCGACTACCACACCGCGCCCCAACTGCTGGGCCATCTCACCACCACCGAAATGCGGAACGTACCGCTGCTGATATTGGACCTGACCCATGTGGACTTCTGTGACTCCAGCGCTCTGGGAGCCTTCGTCGACATCCACCGACGCCGTTCCGAGGCCGGGCACCGGTTCGCGTTGGCGGGGATCCAACCGGAGGTCAGACGTATCCTCGAACTCACCCGCCTTACGTCCGTCCTGCCCCTGCACGAGACGGTCACGGACGTCCTCTCGGACAGCTGACACACGACGAGAGGGGGCCCGGCCGTCGAGCAGCCGCCAGCACACCTTGGCCAGCTCCCCGGTGACTACGGCAGTGGCGCCCCGACGCGTACTCGATCTATAGGCGCCCTTGCAGTCCAGGTCGAGGTAGCCGAACTCGTCCAGGACAGAGAGACCGATCTTGCTGGACCGGGCGATCACCGAGGACAGCCGGCGGTTGCCATCGGCCTCGGCGAGCTCGTTGACCGGCCCGCTCGTGGGCGTGTAGCGGACCGAGAGTCCGGTCTCGGCGATCATGGTGCCGATCCCGATCAGCAGATGGGGCTTGCCGGTGCCGGAGTCCCCGATCAACCCGAGGGGACGTGCCCTCGCGGACCCAGGTCGGGGACACGAGGTCCGTGATGACCTCGGGGGTGACGTGCGGTTTCTTCTCGAACTCAAGTCCTCCAGCCGCTTTCCCTCGAGGCCGGTGGAGGCCGAAGACGCCACCGCTCTGTCGCCGGTCACCTTCCGCTGACACCCTTGGTCGTCCCCGGACCCGCTCGCGGGAGCAGCGGGCCGGTGGGCGCGACCACGCTCACGTCGGCCTGGTGGCCACGCGACGCAGACAAAGCTCCTGCCCCGGTGTCATAGAGACCGCGCGGAGGATGTCCGCGCTTCTGTTCCCCGAGACCTCAATGCGGGACGGGCATTGCGCAACTTCCCGCAACCTGCTCGCTGCGAAGGGGATCATGGCGTTACTTTCCTTCGGTACGGACCCGAACTCGGGTGGAGGTACCTGCCCGGCGGTGTGGGTGGACACCGACACCGCCCAGGGCCCGGAACTGGTTCTGCAGGGCAAGTTCGCCGACCCGGCGACCTGGGCCTCCTGCCGTCAGGACAGTCCGCCCGCAGACGACGAAAGGATCGTCCGGATCGCGCTCAGCATGGTGGAGGAGATCAGGAGGGCTCACGATGCCGCAGAGGTGCCGCCGGCACCCAGCTTCGAGAATCTGCTCGAATCCGCCCTGACCCACGCCCTGCACCACCTGGAGCTGCGCTGCCAAAGGCGCCACCGAAGCCGACGAGTCGGTCTGCGGTGCCGAAGGCGGTCATGTCACCGCCGGTCGCGGCCAGGAGCTCGGCGCCGAGGATGACGCCCAGGCCCGGCATGCTGGTGATCACCTTGAAAGCGCGGTGCTCGCGAAACCGTGCCTCGATCGCCAGGTCGACCTTGCCGACCTGCTGGTTGAGGGCGAACACCTCCGCCAAGAGTGTGTGCACCATCTGGTCCGTCAACTCTCCCCCTGGCAGGCTGGTGTGCCGGCGGCCGCGAGAACCCGTTCACCGGGAGTTTCGTCGTACCGTGCAGCCTTCACTTGTCAACACCCCGACGCAGACGTCGGAAAGGGATCACGACCCCTACCAGAAAATCATCAAAAGGAATCAATTCTGTTCCGATTCAATAATTCCACCCTCACATACTACTTTTTTCGTCACTCTTGCGTGCGGTTACCCCGAATGGAAGTCAGGGCATATCCGGGGAGGGGGATGGAAGGCGAAGGCTCGGCCGCGATTCAGGGCTCCGGCGGCAAATGGATGGCCACTCGCTCTCGGCTCCCGTCAAGCCGTTCCGCCGCACCTCAGGGGTGCGAAAACGCCTGGAGGCGACATGACCTCAGCGTCTACTCCACCACCTACGGAATCATCATTACCTGCCCAGAACGTACCCGGGGGTCCCCGGTTCCCGGCCCTGGACGCATGCGATCCGGGCTGCGGCCCGCAGGGGCCCGCCGGTCCTCAGGGCCCTCCGGGCCCGCAGGGACCGCCGGGACCCCAGGGCGCGAGCGGCCGCACGGGCTG
>NZ_JBEXWB010000112.1:0-16938 GCF_040629645.1 Streptomyces sp. NPDC005899
ATCGTGCTGGACCTGCCCGAGGAGGTCTGCCGCGCACGCAACAGCACCCGCCCGGACCGCGCCGGCATGCCCCGGCACGTGGTCCAGCGCCACCGCGTTGTCGAACCACCGGCGGGTGCCCGCGTTGTCGCCCCCCTCGGCGAGGTGGAGCGCCACCTTCGTGCCGGCGGAGACGGCCTTGGCGGCGTTCGCCCCGGAGGTGAGGAGTCCGGCCAGCTGGGGCCAGTTGTCCGTGGAGCCCTCCGGCCAGAGCATCCCGGCGTTGGTCTCGTTGCCGATCTGCACCATGTCGGCCGTGGTCCCCTGGGCCTTCAGGGCGTTCAGCACGTCGTAGGTGTGGTGGTAGACGTCCGTGCGGAGCTGGGTGTAGCCGTGCCCGGCCCAGGCGGCGGGCTTGTTCTGCTTGCCCGGGTCGGCCCAGGCGTCGGAGTAGTGGAAGTCGATCAGGGTCTTCATGCCGAGGGCCTTGGCGCGCTTGGCCATGGCCAGGACGTGCGCCTTGTCGTTGTACCCGTCGGCCGGGCCCACCCACACCTTGAGGCGCACGTAGTTCATCCCGGAGCGCTGGAGGATGCCCATGGCGTCCCCGGCCCTGCCGCTCGCGTCGCGGTAGGCCGCGCCGTGCGCCTCGTTCTTCGGGAGGGTGGAGAGGTCACCGCCCCGGACGCTCAGCCCGGTGCTTCCCGGGGTGAAGGTGATGTCGTCGAAGTTGGCCCACTCCCCCGCGTGCGCGTCGGAGTTGAGGCTGATGGTGCAGGCTCCGCCGGTCACCTTCACGGAGGTCACGAGCCGGACCCAGGCGCCGTCCGCAGTGGGTGGCAGGTCGGTGCGCTGCTCGGCGGACCCGCAGCCGCGCAGGGCCAGGTAGGCGGAGTTCTGGCCGCCACCTGAGCGGACCCAGGCGCTGAGGGTGTATGTGCCGTCGGTGAGGCCGCTCAGGTACTGGTAGGTCTCGACCTTGTACGCCGAGGCCGACCAGTGGCTGAGCCGGGTGCTTCCGCCACGGCCGCCGGACTCGGTGAAGGAGGCGCTGTTCTGTCCGCCCGCCGAGTAGGTGGACCAGCCGGCCGTGCCTGACTCGAAACCGGTGTTGACGGGGGCGGTGGCCGCGTGTGCGGCCTGGGCGGGGAGCGCGGCGAACACGAGGCCGCAGAGCGCGGCCACCGTCCCGGCCGCCTTCGCGCGGGCGTGCTTCGTTCCGTACATCGTCGATGTCCCTTCGACAGTTGTGCGGGTTGACGTGCGGGGGCCTCAGCCGTCGAGTCGTACGACACGGACGGTGCCCGCCGGGACGGCGAGCTTGTCCGCGGCGGGCTCGCCGGTGAGGAGTTCGGTGCCGGGCGCGTCCATCGCCACCACGGCGTCGGCGTCGGTGTGGTTGATCGCGAAGAGGTAACCGCCGCTCTCACCGGTGCGGCGTACGACCTCGACGTCGTACGGCAGGCCGGTGCGGGGCCGGATGCCCGCGTCCGCGGCGGCGCGGTCCAGCACGGCGTCCAGGTCGCCGCCGGAGAGCCGGGTGGAGACGTACCAGGCGGTGCCTCCACCGAGCCGGTTGCGGGTGACGGCGGGCCGGCCGGCGGGGATGCCGTCGGCGTACGACCAGACGGTCTCGGCGCCGCGCGGGATCACCACGTCGGACCAGAGGTCGCCGGTCAGCTCCGGGCCCTCCGGGGCGCCCTCGGGCGTGATCAGGCGGACGGTTCCGCCCTCGCCGAGCGGGGAGAACTCCTCGACGGTCAGGCCGAGGACGTCGCGCAGCGCGCCGGGGTAGGGCCCGGGGTGGACGGCGTCGTCGGTGTCCACGATGCCGGAGAAGTAGGAGACGACGAGGGTGCCGCCGTGCTCGACGTACCGGCGCAGGTTGCGGCCGGTCTCCTCGGTGGCGAGGTAGAGCGCGGGGACGACGACCAGGGGGTACGCGGAGAGGTCCGCTTCCGGATGGGCGAAGTCGACCGTGAGGTGGCGGTCGTAGAGCGAGGCGTAGAAGGTGTCGGCCCGTTCGCGGGCGTCGTGCTCCTGGCTGGGGCGCCACTCCAGGGACTGCGCCCACCAGGACTGCCAGTCCCAGAGCATGGCCACGTCGGCGACGGTCCGGGTGCCCCGGATGTCCCCCAGCCGGCCGAGGGCGGCGCCGAGTGCGCTCACCTCGCGCCAGACGCGCGAGTCGGTCCCGGCGTGCGGGACCATCGCGGAGTGGAACTTCTCGGCTCCGCGGCGGGACTGGCGCCACTGGAAGAACATCGCGCCCTCGGAGCCCCGGGCGACGTGGGCGAGGCTGTTGCGGGCCATCTCGCCGGGGCGCTTGGCGGGGTTGCGGGGCTGCCAGTTGACGCCGCTGGTGGAGTGTTCCAGGAGCAGCCAGGGGGCGCCGCCCGCCACGGAGCGGGTGAGGTCGGCGGCCATGGCGAGGTTGACGTGGGTGCGGCGGCCGTCGGTGATCAGGTAGTGGTCGTTGGTGACGAGGTCGACCTCGCGGCCCCAGGCCCAGTAGTCGACGGAGTCGCACTGGCTGAGGGCGGTCATGAAGTTGGTGGTGACCGGGACGCCTGGGGCGAGCCGGTGCAGGATGTCGCGTTCGGCGGTGAAGTTCTCGCGCATGGTGGCGTCGGCGAAACGGGCGTAGTCCAGCTGCTGGGCTGGGTTGCCTACGGTCGGGGTGGTGCGGGGCGGATCGATCTCGTCCAGGCTGCGGTAGCGCTGGCCCCAGAAGGCGGTGCCCCAGGCCTCGTTGACCGCGTCGACCGAGCCGTGCCGGGCCGCGAGCCAGCGGCGGAAGTGGGCGGCGCAGCTGTCGCAGTAGCAGGCGCTGACGGGGACGCCGTACTCGTTGTGGACGTGCCACATCGCGAGGGCGGGGTGCGTGGCGTACCGGCGGGCGAGCTGCTCGGTGATGCGCGCCGCGGCGGCCCGGTAGGGGGCCGAGCTGTGGCAGATGGCACCGCGTGAGCCGAAGGCGAGGCGGGTTCCGTCCCGGGTGACCGGGAGGGCTTCGGGGTGGGCGCGGTAGAACCAGGCCGGCGGGGCGACGGTGGGGGTTGCGAGGTCGGCCCGGACGCCGTTGACGTGCAGCAGGTCCATCAGGCGGTCGAGCCAGCCGAAGTCGTAGGTGCCGGGCGCGGATTCCAGCAGCGCCCAGGAGAAGACGCCGACGCTGACCATGGTCACGCCCGCTTCCCGCATCAGGCGCACGTCCTCGTGCCAGACCTCCTCGGGCCACTGCTCGGGGTTGTAGTCGCCGCCGAAGGCCAGTTCGTGCAGACCGACCGGGTACGGAGCGGGTTTCGCGTGCGGCATGGACGGCTCCTGGCTCTTCGGGGCAGTTTCTGGGAACGTGCACACACACTCTCGGCGGCGCAGGGCCAACATAACCGCACAGCAACAACCATTGACAAGTGTCGGTTTCGTTTCTCTACTGTGAACGCTCACAGCGCCGTTCCGGCCGGTCCGCCGAAGCGCCTGTTCGTCTCGTCAGGGGAGAAACCATGAAATACCGCATCCTCGCGGTGTCCACCGCCGCCGCACTCGCCACCACGCTGCTCTCGGGCTGCGGCTCCCCGGACGACGGGGGCGACGGGGACGGCGGACCGGCCTCCTCCGGGCCCGCCTCCCTCACCTACTGGGCGTGGGCGCCCGGCCTGGACAAGGTCGCGGACATCTGGAACAAGGGCCCCGGCAAGGAGGCCGGGATCACGGTCACGGTGAAGAAGCAGGCGTCGGGCGACGACCTCGTCACCAAGATCATCACGGCCGCCAAGGCCCACAAGGCCCCTGACCTGGTCCAGGCCGAGTACCAGGCGCTCCCCACCCTCGTCTCCAACGACGTCCTCGCCGACATATCGAAGGAGGCGGGCGACGCGAAGGGCGCCTTCGCCGAGGGGATCTGGCAGCAGGCGACGCTCGGCTCGGACGCCCTGTACGCGCTGCCCCAGGACTCCGGCCCGCTGATGTTCTACTACCGCCAGGACCTCTTCGAGCAGTACGGCCTGAGCGTGCCCACCACCTGGGACGAGTTCGCCGAGACCGCCCGGGCGCTGAAGAAGAAGGCCCCGGACAAGGACCTGACCACCTTCTCCTCCAACGACTCGGGCCTCTTCGCGGGCCTCGCCCAGCAGGCGGGCGCACAGTGGTGGACCACCGGCGGTGACAAGTGGAAGGTCGCGATCGACGACCCCGCCACGCGCAAGGTGGCCGACTTCTGGGGCGGCCTCGTCAAGGAAGGGGCCATCGACAACCAGCCGATGTACACCCCGGCCTGGAACAAGGCGCTCAACACCGGCAAGCAGATCGCCTGGGTCAGCGCCGTCTGGGCCCCGGGCACGCTGACCACCGCGGCTCCCGACACGAAGGGGAAATGGGCGATGGCCCCCCTCCCCCAGTGGACCGCGGGCGAAAGCGTCACCGGCAGCTGGGGCGGGTCGTCCACCGCCGTCACCAACGACTCGAAGCACAAGGGGGCCGCCGCCGCCTTCGCGAAGTGGCTGAACACGGACCCCGCCGCCCTCGCCGCGCTGGTGAAGGAGAGCGGCGTCTATCCCGCCGCGACCGCGGCCCAGACCGCCGGCGCGCTCTCGAAGGCGCCGGACTACTTCCCCAACCAGCCCGCCTTCTACACCGAGGCCGCCGAGATCGCCCAGGGCACGGCGCCCGCGGCCTGGGGCCCGAACGTCAACGTCGCGTACAGCGCCTTCAAGGACAACTTCGCGAAGGCCGCCAAGAACAGGTCCGGCTTCGGCCCCGCGCTGGCCGCCATGCAGGCCGCCACCGTCGCGGACCTGAAGAAGCAGGGCTTCGGGGTCTCGCAGTGACCCGCACACCGCGCAGGGGGGCGTACGGGGTCAAGGGGGCCCCGTACGCCTTCCTGGTCCCCGCCACCGTCCTGTTCCTGCTCTTCTTCGCGCTGCCCATCGGCTACGCCCTCCACCTCAGCTTCCGCAGGACCGAGGTCAAGGGTCTCGGCCTCGGCAAGGGCGCCCGGGAGGAGGTCTGGGCCGGCCTCGCCAACTACACCGACGCGCTCCTCGACGCGGAGCTGCTGCGCGGAGCACTGCGCATCCTCGGCTACGGCGCGATCGTCGTCCCGGTGATGCTCGGCCTCGCCCTGCTCTTCGCCCTGCTGCTGGACACCGAGCGGGTCCGGCTGCGCGGGTTCACCCGGCTGGCGATCTTCCTGCCGTACGCGATCCCCGGTGTCATCGCCGCACTGATGTGGGGCTTCCTCTACCTGCCGGACGTCAGCCCCTTCCTGTACGTGCTCGACGCCGTGGGGTTGCCGCGGCCCGACCTGCTGGACGGCGGGCCGCTGTACTTCTCGCTCGCCAACATCGCGGTGTGGGGCGGCACCGGCTTCAACATGATCGTGATCTACACCTCGCTGCGCGCGATCCCCGCCGAGATATTCGAGGCGGCGCGGCTCGACGGCTGCTCGCAGCTGCAGATCGCGCTGCGGATCAAGATCCCCATGGTGGCGCCCTCGCTGATCCTGACGTTCTTCTTCTCGATCATCGCCACCCTCCAGGTGTTCAGCGAGCCGACGACGCTGAGGCCGCTGACCAACTCGCTCTCCACCACCTGGAGTCCGCTGATGAAGGTCTACCAGGACGCCTTCGTCGACAACGACATCCACGCGGCCGCCGCCCAGGCGGTCCTCATCGCCCTGGCCACCCTGGCCCTGTCCTTCGGCTTCCTCAAGGCGGCCAACTCCCGTACGAAGCAGGGAGACTCCCGTTGAGCACCCCGACCCTCACCGCCGGCCGCCGGCGCTTCCCGCTCGTCCCCACCGCCGCGCTGCTGCTGGGCGCCGTGTACTGCCTGCTGCCGGTCCTGTGGGTCCTGGTCGCCTCCACGAAGTCCGGCAGTGAGCTGTTCTCCACGTTCACCTTCCTCCCGGGCTCGGGGCTCACCGAGAACATCGCCGACCTCTCGGCCTACCGCGACGGCGTGTACTGGCGGTGGATGGCCAACTCGGCCTTCTACGCCGGGGTGGGAGCCCTCCTGTCCACCGCGGTGTCGGCGGTCTCGGGGTACGCCCTGGCGGTGTACCGCTTCCGCGGGAAGGAGACCGTCTTCAACATCCTGCTGGCCGGGGTGCTGATGCCTCCGGTCATCCTGGCCGTCCCGCAGTACCTGCTGCTGGCCAAGGCCGACATGACCGACTCGTACCTGTCGGTGCTGCTGCCGGCCGTCCTCTCCCCGTACGGCGTCTACCTGGCCCGGATCTACGCGGCGGCGGCCGTGCCGGCCGACGTGATCGAGGCCGGACGCGTGGACGGGGGCGGCGAGTGGCGGATCTTCCGGACCATCGCGCTGCCGATGATGCTGCCGGGGCTCGTGACCGTCTTCCTGTTCCAGTTCGTGGCCGTGTGGAACAACTTCCTGCTGCCCTACATCATGCTCGGCGACGACGAGAAGTTCCCGGTGACCCTGGGGCTCTACACCCTGCTCCAGCAGGGCGCCACCACCCCCGCCCTGTACACCCTGGTCATCACCGGCGCCCTGCTGGCGATCATTCCGCTGATCGTCCTGTTCCTCGTGATCCAGCGGTTCTGGAGCCTCGACCTGCTCTCCGGCGCCGTAAAGTCCTGACAGCTCCTCAACAGGGCTTCCCTTGATGAAAGATCTTGCTCCATGAGCCGCACAGAACAGAACGGCACGGGACGCCGCCGCCCCCCGACGATCCACGACGTCGCCCGGGAGGCCGGGGTGTCCCGGGGCACGGTCTCCCGGGTGCTCAACGGCGGTCACAACGTGAGCCCGGCCGCGCTCGACGCGGTGCAGTCCGCGATACGCCGGACCGGTTACACCGTGAACCGCCACGCCCGCTCCCTGATCACCGGCCGCTCCGACTCGGTGGCGTTCCTGCTGACCGAACCCCAGGAGCGGTTCTTCGAGGACCCGAACTTCAACGTGCTGCTGCGCGGCTGCACCACCGCGCTGGCCGCGCACGACATCCCGCTGCTGCTCATGATCGCCGGGACGGAGGCGGAGCGACGCCGGAACATGCGCTACATCGCCGGGCACGTGGACGGGGTGCTGCTGGTCTCCAACCACTCCGGCGACCCGGTCGCCGCGCAGCTCCACGAGGCCGGAGTACCCCTGGTGGCCTGCGGGAAGCCGCTCGGCCACGGCTCCAGGGTCAGCTACGTGGCCGCCGACGACCTGGGCGGCGCCCGGGACATGGTGCGCTTCCTGTACGAGTCGGGGCGCCGCCGGATCGCCACGGTCACGGGCCCCCTGGACACCCCGGGCGGTGTGGCACGGCTGGCGGGCTACCGCGAGACGCTCGCCGAGTGCGGGCTCGGTCTCGACGAGGCCCTGGTCGTGCCGGGCGACTACAGCCGGGCGGGCGGTGAGGCGGCGGCCTCGCTCCTGCTGGACCGGGCGCCGGACGTCGACGCCGTGTTCGTCGCGTCCGACCTGATGGCCCAGGGTGTGCTCACCGCGCTGGAGCGCGCGGGCCGGCGGGTGCCGCAGGACGTCGCCGTCGGCGGTTTCGACGACTCCCCGGCGGCGCTCGCCGCACGCCCCGAACTGACGACGGTGCGCCAGCCGTGGGACCGGATCAGCTCGGAGATGGTGCGGGTCCTGCTGGCGCAGATCGGTGGCGAGGACCCGGCCGCGGTCATCCTCCCCACCGAACTGGTCCGCCGGGACTCGGCGTAGCGGTACGGCTCGGACGGCGTCCGGCTCGGAAGGTGTACGGAGCGAACGGCATCCGGATCGAGCGGCGTAGGGATCAGACGGCGTCCAGGGCCGGGTAGTCCGTGTAGCCCTTCGCGTCGCCTCCGAAGAAGGTCGACGGGTCCGGTGTGTTGAAGGGCCCGCCGGCCTTCAGCCGGGCCGGCAGGTCCGGGTTGGCGAGGAACAGCGCACCGTAGGAGATCAGGTCCGCGGTCCCGTCGTCGATCACCGTGTGGTGCCCGGGGCCGGTGGGGCCGTCGGAGTGCACGTTGAGGACGAGGGTGCCGGAGAACCGCTTGCGCAGCGCGAGGGTGAGCTCGCGGATGCCGACCGCCTCCAGTACGTGCAGGTAGGCGAGACCGAGGGGCTCCAGCTCGGCGACGAGCGCGGTGTACAGCGCGTCGGGCTCGGGCTCCTCGATGCCGTTGTACGGGTTGCCGGGCGAGATGCGAAGCGCGGTCCGCTCGGCACCGATCTCGGCGACGACCGCCTTGACGACCTCGACGGCGAACCGGGTGCGTGCCTGCTCCGAGCCGCCCCACGCGTCGGTGCGCAGGTTGGTGTTGGGGGCCAGGAACTGGTGGATCAGGTAGCCGTTGGCGGCGTGCAGCTCCACCCCGTCGAAACCGGCTTCGACGGCGTTGCGGGCGGCCGTGGCGAAGTCGTCCACGGTCGCCCGGATCTCGGCCTCGGTGAGCTCGTGCGGGGTGACGAAGTCCTTCGGCCCCTCGTGGGTGTAGATCTGGCCGGGCGCGGCGACCGGGGAGGGTGCCACCGGGACCAGGCCGTCCGGCAGCAGGACGGGGTGGCCTATCCGGCCCGCGTGCATGATCTGGGCGAAGATGCGGCCGCCGGCCGCGTGCACGGAGTCGGTGACCCTGCGCCAGGAGGCGACCTGTCCGGCACTGTGCAGGCCCGGGGTGGTGGGGTAGCCCTGTCCGACCACGGACGGCTGGACGCCCTCGGTGATGAGCAGCCCGGCCGAGGCGCGCTGGGTGTAGTAGGTGACGGTGAGGTCGGTGGCCGTGCCGCCCTCACCCGCCCGGCTGCGGGTCATGGGCGCCAGGGCTATGCGGTTGGCCAGCTGTGTACCGGACAGGTCGACGGGATCGAACACGGTGGTCATGGGAGCCCCCAGGGCAGTTATATGGTCGGCCAACTAATCGGTGCGCGCCACTGTAGTTCATTGATTGGCCGACCAAGGTAATGTTCACGAGGACGTCACGAACGACGTCGTGACCCGCGTGCACCGAACCGGCTCCGGGCCGGGCAGCGGCGTCCGCCGACCCCGGCACCACCGCCCCGAGGAGTCCCGATGAACGCCGACGCCCACTCCACCGGAGCCGCGCAAGCCGCCCGGGACGGCGCCGCCCGCCCGGACGCGCTGCCCGGCGCGGCGCTCGGCGGCCCCGTCAGCCATGCCGTCTCCCGGGTCGCCCGGCTCCACCGGAACGCGGCCGGCCGGCTGCTCAAAGGGCTCGGGCTCTACCCCGGCCAGGAGTTCCTGATGATGCACCTGTGGGACAGCGGGGCCGTCCGGCAGTCGGAGCTGATCAGGTCCATGGACCTCGACCCGTCCACCGTGACGAAGATGCTCCAGCGCCTCGAACAGACCGGGCACGTGCGCCGCCGCCCGGACCCGGACGACCGGCGGGCCGTCCTGGTCGAGGCCACGGACGAGAGCTGTTCCCTCCACACCGCGGTGCGGGACGCCTGGTCCGGCCTGGAGGAGCACACCCTCGCGGGGCTCGCCCCGGCCGAGCGCGCGGAGCTGGCCCGGCTGCTCGCCAAGGTGGAGGGGAACCTGTGCCAGGAGGCCGGTGACTGCCCCGGCCCCCGCCCCGGGCCGTAGGGGCCCGAGCCGGAGCGGGCCGGGCCCGGTTCCGCGGACGACCGGCTCAGCCGGACAGCACGTCCAGGGCGCGGTCGACGTCGGCCTCGGTGTTGTACAGGTGGAAGGCCGCCCGCAGATTGCCGGCCCGGTTCGAGACCCTGACCCCCGCCCTGGCCAGCTCGGCCTCGCGTTCCCCCAGTCCGGGCACCGCGACCACCGCGGACTCCCCCGGCCACGCCTCGTGGCCGATCCCGGCCAGCCCCACGCGGAAGCGGGCCGCGAGCCCGGTGGCGTGGGCGTGCAGGGCCGTCGTCCCGATCCCGGCCAGCAGGGCCAGGGACTGCGCGGCCCCGTGGTACGCCAGGAAGGAGGTCGGCTCGTCGAACCGGCGGGCGGATGCGGCCAGCCGCCCGACCGGCCCGTACGTGCTCTGCCAGGGTTCCGCCGCCGACATCCAGCCCGCGTACAGCACCCGCAGGTCCTCCTGCGCCTGTTCGGTGACGGTGAGGAACGACGTGCCCCGGGGGCACAGCAGGAACTTGAAGGCGCCGGTGACCGTGTAGTCGTACGCCCCGGCGTCCAGCGGCAGCCATCCCGCGGCCTGGCTGGCGTCGAGCAGCGTGCGCGCCCCGTACCCGGCGGCGGCCGCGCGGATCGCGTCCAGGTCGGCGATCCTGCCGTCGGAGGACTGGACGGCCGAGAAGGCGACCAGCGCGGTACCGGGCCGCACGGCCTCGGCCAGCGCGGCCAGCGGGACGTACCGCATCTTGAGATCGCCACGCACGGCGAACGGGCTGACGACCGAGCTGAAGTCGCCTTCCGGCGCCAGGACTTCGGAGCCCGACGGCAGCGACGCGGCCACCAGCGCCACGTGGGCGGCGACGGATCCGCCGTTGGCCACGCGGTCCGGGGCGACGCCGACGAGACCGGCGAAGTCGGCCCGCGCCGCCTCCACGGCCTCCGCGCTGCCCATGCCGGTCCCGCGGCCCGTGGCGTTCTCCTCCGCCAGGGCCTTGACGGCCTCGACGGTCCGGCGCGGCAGCAGCCCGCAGTGGGCCGTCTCGAGGTACGTGGTCTCAGGCGCGAACTCGGCGGCCCTGGCCTGGTCGATCGCAGAAGTCTCCATGCCGGACAGCCTGACGCCCGCTCAACCTGTCGTCAATCGCACCAGGTTGAGCGGGAAAGCCAAGGTCTGCTTATATGCGCTGGTCGGACGCTTCCGCGTGCGCCGCGTCGCAGGATCCGTCCTTGTCGCAGGATCCGCCCGCGTCACAGGCCGCCCCCTCGCCGCCGAGCGGAGTGAGCGCGCTGATGTCCCGGTCCCTCCACGCCTGCTCCAGGGCCTGGACGAACACCTCGGACGGCTGGCCGCCGGAGATGCCGTAGCGCCGGTCGAGCACGAAGAAGGGGACGGCGTTCGCGCCCAGCTCGGCGGCCTCGCGTTCGTCGGTCCGCACGTCGTCCGCGTACGCCTCGGGATCGGCCAGCACCGCGCGGGCCTCGTCGGCGTCGAGCCCCGCCTCCACGGCGAGGTCGGCCAGCACGGCGTCGTCGAAGACGGAGCGCTCCTCGGCGAAGTTGGCCCGGTAGGCGGCGCTCAGCAGCTCGTCCTGACGCCCGCGCGCCTTGGCCAGGTGCAGCAGCCGGTGGATGTCGAAGGTGTTGCCGTGGTCCCGCCCCTCCGTGCGGTAGCCGAGGCCCTCGGCCCGCGCGTTCGCGGCGACGTTGGCCTCCATCCCCCTGGCCTCCTCCGGCGAGCGACCGTACTTGCGCGCCAGCATGTCGACCACCTGCTCGGTGTCGCCCTTGGCGCGCCCCGGGTCGAGCTCGAAGGAGCGGTGCACCACCTCGACCTCGTCCCGGTGGGCGAAGGCGGCCAGGCCCTTCTCGAAGCGGGCCTTGCCTATGTAGCACCACGGGCAGGCGATGTCGCTCCAGATCTCGACGCGCATGACTTCTGATTCTCCAGCTCTGGTTCGTGACGTACGGAGGGACCCTCCGCACGTCAGTGAACCGCCCGTGGCGGCTCAGGATTCCCCAGGTCCAGGCGCAGCACCAGGTGCGTGCCCGTAACGGGGCCGCTCCGGATCGGCGGCCCAGCCGTCGTGCGCGTGGAAGGACCGGGCCTCCGGATCAGGCCCTGGAGGTGATGTCGGCCCAGACGGTCTTGCCGGAAGGCGGGAAGGGCCGCACACCCCAGTCGGTGGCGAGCGCGTCCACGAGCACCGTACCGAGCCCTCCCGCGCGCCGGACGGGGAGGCGTTCCCCGCGCGGGTCGGTGACCTCGATCCTGAGCCCGGGCCCCTGCGGCCGGATGAGCGTGAGCCGGAAGCCGCGCCCCTCCAGCCGACCGTGCCGGACGGCGTTGGACGCGAGCTCGGCGACCACCAGGGCTGCGGTGCGGACGTCCTCGCCGTCACGGGGCCACCCCCACGCGACGAGCTGCTCCACCGCCAGCAGGCGCCCGAGCCGGGCACCACGCCGGGTCGCGCTGAGCAACTGGGTGAACTGCTGGGCGGCCATGGTCATCTGTACGGATTCGCTCGTCACACCACTCAGCGTGGCCCCGTGACCGTACGCTTACCAGGAGTGATGGCGGTACGTGACGAGCGCGTACCGGTACGCACGCAGGCGGGTACCGGAGGTACCGGTGGTTCTTGAAGACACGATCGGCGGCGGCGACGGCCCCGAGGAGGCGGCGGACCTGTTCCGCGTCCTCGGCCGCCAGGTGCGGCTGCTCAGGGAGCGGGCGGCACTGACGCAGCGCGAGCTCGGCGAGCGGCTCGGCTACAGCGAGGACCTCATCCGCTCGCTGGAGGGCGGCCGTCGCACGGCCCAGCCGGAGTTCCTGGACGCGGCGGACGACCTGCTGGGCGCGGGCGGGATGCTGCGGGCCGCGAAGGAGGACCTCGCCAGGGCGCGGGCCCGGGCGCGGGTCAGGCATCCGGCGTGGTTCCGCGACTACGCGCGGCTGGAGGCGGAAGCGGTGGAGATCAGCTTCTTCAGCACGCTGACGTTCCCCGGGCTCCTCCAGACAGAGGGGTACGCGCGCACCACTTTCATGTCGCGGCAACCCTTGCTGGACGAGGCGACCATCGAACAGCGTGTCGCCGCGCGGCTGGCGCGTCAGGAGATTCTCACCGTCTGGCCGTCACCGATGGTCAGCGCGGTCATCGATGAATCCGTGCTGCGCAGATCGGTCGGCGGCCATGAGGTGCGCATCGGCCAGCTCAAGCACATGCAACACCTCGCGCGGCTGCGCAGCACGACGATCCAGGTGCTTCCCATGGCCTGCGAGGACCACTCCGCGCTGGAGGGCCCGTTCGTCCTTCTCACCCCGAAGGGCAAGCAGCAGGTCGCCTACCTGGAAGTGCAGAGCACGAACCGGCTGATCACCGACGCCGAAGAGGTACGTATTCTGGCCGCACGGTACGGAAGCATTCGCGGTCAGGCCCTCAGTCCCCACGAGTCCCTGGCGCTGATCGAGGAGTTGCTGGGAGAGCGATGAGCACCGAACGCCGAACGGCCACCGAGCTCGACTGGTCCACGAGCAGCTACAGCGCAGGTGACGGCGGCGAATGCGTCGAGGTCGCCTCCACCGGTCACGTCGTCCTCGTCCGGGACTCGAAGGACACCGCCCGCCCCCACGTGACCGTCAGCCCCGCCGGCTGGGCGGATTTCCTGCGGTACGCGGCCGGCGGGTGACGCGGGGACCGGGCCCGCCGGGCTCCGCACTCCGGGGGCCGGAGTGCGGAGCCCCGCGGGGCGCCCGGCCGCCGGTTCAGCTGCCGTCGCGCAGGTCGTCGAGCCCACCCGGCGTGTAGGTGATCCGGTCGAAGGACGCCTCGCAGCCCTCGCCCGTGGGCGACTGGACGAGGAAGCCCGCGCGGGCCGCCGCCCGTTGCGCGGCCGTGCCCAGGGTGAAGACGCGGACGAAGGTCCACTTCTCCCCGTCGGCCGAGGCGTGGAAGGCGAAGGCGTCGCCGGTGCGGCTGAGCCGCAGCCAGCAGCTGTCGCCCTCGACGACGGCGGAGTTGACGTCGTCCGAGTGGCCCCGGGTGACGACCGTGCAGACGGTGGGCCGGTCCGGGGACAGCTCCAGGCAGAGCTTCGCCCACTCCCGCTCCCCCACGTGGAGGTAGAGCACCCCGGCGTCGAAGGCGGCGGCGAAGCCGACCGTCACCCGCGCGGCCAGCCGGAAGTCGCCTTCGGGCAGGGAGGCCAGCAGGCGGGGGGCGTCGGAGGCGGGCTCCAGGGAGTCACCGCCCGGCGGGACGAAGCGGTCCTGGCGGGCACCCGCCCGGCCGGTCAGCACACCGTTCTCGTACGCCCATCCGCCCTCGGGGCCGAACGGCTCCAGGGCGAAGGGGATTTCGGGAAGCCGCACGGTCATGCGCGGCGCCCGTCGACCCGGCGCGGCAGTCCCAGCGGGTTGTCCTCACGCAGCTCCGGGGGGAGCAGGGCGTCAGGCGTGGACTGGTAGCTGACGGGGCGCAGCCAGCGTTCGATCGCCGTGGCGCCGACCGAGGTGGAGGTGGACGTGGTGGCCGGGTAGGGGCCGCCGTGGTGCTGGGCGGGGGCGACGGCGACTCCGGTCGGCCAGCCGTTGACCAGGATGCGGCCCGCCAGCGGGGTGAGCTCCGTGAGCAGCCGGGCGGCTCCGGTGTCGGTCTCCTCGGTGGCGGTCTGGAGGGTGGCGGTGAGGTTGCCCGCGAGGCGGGAGAGCACGGCGGTGATCTCGTCCTCGGAGTCGTACCGTGCGACGACGGTGACGGGGCCGAAGCACTCCTCGAGGAGGGTGTCGTGCGGCCCTTCCTCGGCGAGCCGCCGCGCGGGCACGGTGAGGAAGCCGGCGGAGACGGTGTGCTCGCCACCCGCGCCGGGGGTGACGGGTGCCTCGACGTCGGGCAGCGCGGCCCGTTCGGCCACGCCCGAGACGAACGCGTCCCGCATGCGGTGGTCGAGCATGACGCCGGAACCGGTGTCGCTGACCGTCTCGGTCAGCGACTTCAGCAGCCGGTCCCCGGCCTCGCCGGACGGGGCGAGGACGAAACCGGGCTTGGTGCAGAACTGCCCGGCGCCCATGGTCATGGAGCCGCCGAGGCCGGCCCCGATCTGCTCGCCGCGCTCGGCGGCGGCCGCCGGGGTGATGACGACCGGGTTCAGCGAGCCCAGCTCGCCGTGGAACGGGATCGGGGTGGGGCGTGCCGCCGCCGCGTCGAAGAGGGCCCGGCCGCCGCGGATCGAACCGGTGAAGCCGGCCGCCGCGATCAGCGGGTGCTTCACCAGCTCGACGCCCGCGTCGAAGCCGTGGACCACGCTCACGACGTCCTCGGGCAGGCCGTTGCTCGCGGCCGCCCTGCGCAGGAGCGAGGCGCAGATCTCGGAGGTGGCGGGGTGGTCGGGGTGGGCCTTGACGACGACCGGGCAGCCCGCCGCGAGCGCGCTCGCGGTGTCCCCGCCGGGGACGGAGAAGGCGAGCGGGAAGTTGCTGGCGGAGTAGACGGCGACGACGCCGAGCGGGATCTTGTAGCGGCGCAGGTCGGGCCAGGGCGGGGTCCTGCTGCCGTCCTCGTGGTCGATGTGGATGTCGAGGAAGGCCCCCTCGTCGACGACCTCCGCGAAGGCCCGCAACTGGGCCGCCGTGCGGGCGAGTTCGCCGGTGAGCCGGGCCGGGCCGAGCGCCGTCTCCGCGTCGGCCGCCTCGATGACGTGTTCCCGGGCCTCGGCGAGCAGATCGGCCGCCGTGCGCAGGAACGCCGCGCGTACGGTGCGGTCGGTGAGGGCGTCGCGCACGGCGTGCGCGGCCCGGACCACACGGTCGACCTCCTCCGCTGTAGCCTCCACCGCAACCTGCTCACGCGGGTTCCCGGTGCGGGGGTCGACACTCCAGACTGGTGCTGCTGCCACCGTGTTTCCTTCCGCTCACTGCTACACATCAGAAGTTGTTCGGTATTCTGAACAGCGTTCCTGATCGTGAATATGGCAGGAACTCTATTTCCGGGTGTTCAGTGTTGGCAAGAAGTCGCAGGGTCGCGCACGGTTGTGGCAAGAGGGCTGGAAGGGGCAATGAGGCATGTCGGTCGCCGAGTCTGGTGGGGCACAGGTCAAGTCCGCGGTACGGACGGTGGAACTCCTCGAATACTTCGCGGGGCGCCCCGGCATGCACTCGCTGGCCGCCGTGCAGGAAGCCGTCGGCTACCCCAAGTCCAGCCTGTACATGCTGCTGCGCACCCTGGTGGAGCTCGGCTGGGTGGAGACCGACGCGACGGGCACGCGGTACGGCATCGGCGTGCGCGCCCTGCTCGTCGGCACCTCGTACATCGACGGCGACGAGGTCGTCGCCGCCGCCCGGCCCACCCTGGACCGGCTGTCGGACGACACCACGGAGACCATCCACCTGGCCCGCCTGGACGGCACGAACGTCGTGTACCTCGCCACCCGGCAGTCCCAGCACTACCTGCGCCCCTTCACCCGTGTCGGCCGCCGGCTCCCCGCCCACTCGACCTCGCTCGGCAAGGCCCTGCTGGCCACGCACAGCGACGAGCAGGTCCGCAAGATGCTGCCCGAGACCCTGCCGGCACTGACCGAGCACACCCTCACCGACCGCGAGAAGCTGATCGAGGAACTGCACGTCATCCGCGAGCAGGGGTACGCGGTGGACCGCGAGGAGAACACCCTGGGCCTGCGCTGCTTCGGCGTGGCCATCCCCTACCGCACGCCGGCGCGTGACGCCGTCAGCTGCTCCGTCCCGGTCGCCCGGCTCACGCCCGCGCACGAGCAGATGGTCAAGGACGCGCTGTTCGACGCCCGCGACCGCCTCACCCTCGCCACCCGGAGGCTGTGAGACCGTGCGCGTGACCCTCCGCGAGGTCCGGGACGGCGATCTGCCGCTGTTCTTCACCTTCATGAGCGATCCGGAGGCGACCCGGATGGCAGCCTTCACCAGCGCCGACCCTTCCGACCGGGCGATGTTCAACGCCCACTGGCAGCGCATCCGGGCCTCGGACACCGTCGTCATGCGCACGGTGCTCGCCGACGGCGTGGTGGTGGGCAGTGCCGGCGTCTACGGGCCACCGGCGGAGCGCGAGGTCACCTACTGGATCGACCGGACGCACTGGGGCAGGGGCCTGGCGACGGCGGCGCTGCGGGCGTTGCTCGACACCGTGCCGGAACGCCCGCTGCACGCGCGGGCCGCCGCGGACAACACGGGGTCGGTCCGGGTGCTGGAGAAGTGCGGCTTCACCGTGACCGGCACCGACCGGGGTTTCGCGGAGGCCCGCGGCGAGGAGACCGACGAGGTGCTCCTGCGGCTGGACGGCTGAGAGGGCCCCGCACGCCTGCCGGCGACGGCGCGACGCCGGCGCCCGCCACCGCGCCGTCCCAGCCGCCGCACCGCCGGGGCCGTGCGGGCATGCGCGGCG
>NZ_JBEXWB010000113.1:0-16935 GCF_040629645.1 Streptomyces sp. NPDC005899
TAGTCGGGTTTTGCGCGGGGTGAGGAGGTGGGGGGCTCGCACCTGCTTGTTGGGGTGCTTGTGGCCGAGGGGCCCGGGGCGGTGCCGGCGGGGGCGGGGGTGGGGGCGGAGGAGGGGGTGGTTCGGGTGTGACGACGGCCTCGCACTCCCCGTCACCGGCGACGACGATGGACGAACCGCCGTCGCCCTCCCCGATGGAGGCGATCGCGCAGGAGTCGCCGGCCGCGGGCGCCGGTACGGCGAGCAGCCAGAGCAGTGAGGTGGCGGCCGCGAGCCGCCATATGCGTGATCCGTACACGCGGGTGATCATGGGCCCCGTCGTGACAGGACACGCGGCAAATCGGCCTGATTAGTCCGATGGTGGGGACTTCGGCCATTTCAGGTTTGCGGCCGGCCGGGAAATGTTTTACGGCGCCTTGTTGAACACGGCGGGGGCCCGCGCCCGTACCCAGGGCCATGAAAGACGCGGACCCGCGTCCCAACCGGCAGAAGGACAACGGGAGTCGACATGAATACCTGGCGGAACGCCTCGCTCGCCGTGACGACGGTGGCCCTGTTGGCGCTGACGACGGCGTGCGGTCAGGAGAACAGCCCGTCGTCCACCGGCCAGCCCGTGGGGAACGCGGCCCCCGCCCAGCAGCCCGCCGACAGCGGCTACGGGTCGGACGGCGGCTACGGGTCCGGCGCGGAGGCCGGCGCGGCGACCGCGCGGGAGGCCGGTCAGCTCGCGGTGTGGGACAGCAAGGAATTGGGCGAGGTCCTGACCGACAGTGAGGGATTCACGCTCTACCGCTTCGACAAGGACACGGCCCGGCCTCCCGCGTCGGCGTGCGAGGGCGACTGCGCGAAGACCTGGCCGGTGGTGCCCGCCGGCAACGCCACGGCCGCCGCGGGGACGGACGCGTCCTTGCTCGGCGAGGTCACCCGAAGTGACGGGACGAAGCAACTCACCGTCGCCGGCTGGCCGATGTACCGGTACGCCAAGGACACCGGCCCCGGGGAGGCGAACGGGCAGGGCGTCGGTAACACCTGGTTCGCGGCGGCACCCGACGGGAAAAAGGCGGCGGTGAACGCGGACGGGCCCGTCGGCTCGACGCCCGCGGACCTGGCCGGGCTTTCCGTCCGCAAGGACCCGGAACTCGGAGACATCGTCGTCGACAAGCGGGGAATGACCGTGTACCGCTTCAAGAAGGACTCGGCCTGGCCGATGAAGTCGGCGTGCACGGGTGACTGCCTGAAGAAGTGGCCCGTCGTCGCTCCCGTGCCGAAGAACGACGTCGAAGGTGTCACCACCAAGGGATTCGTCACCTTCGACCGGCCTGACGGTATCCAGCAGCAATCGGTCGATTGCTGGCCCGTCTACACCTTCTCCGGCGACGCGAAGCCCGGAGACACCAACGGGCAGGGCGTCGGGGGGACATGGTATGCCGTGTCGCCCGAGGCGAAGCTGGTCGGCGCGGCCGGGTAGGCTCCCGGCATGCGGCCGGAAACGGCGCCGTCGTGCCGGTCCGTCGCCACCCGTGCACACGCGGCGACGGACCGTTGCACATGCCATCGGTGTGTGACCAATAACGGATCCCTAATTTCCGTTTCCACTCGCTCTCCTGGCGGCCGGTCAGTAGCCTCTGGTCAACACTGACCATGAACATGGCCGGTTCGCCGTGGCGACTTGTTGGAGACATCGATGGAGCGTCCCGCCTGGGCACCGCAGGGCATTGACATCTCGGTGCCGAGCGTGTCTCGCATGTACGACTTCTACCTGGGCGGTTCGCACAATTTCGAGGTGGACCGGGAAGCGGCCCGCAAGGCCATGGAGTTCCTGCCGGGGCTTCCCAAGATCATGCAGGCGAACCGGGCCTTCATGCGCAGGGCCGTGCACTACGCGGCCCAGTCGGGTATCAGCCAGTTCCTGGACATCGGCTCCGGAATACCCACGTTCGGCAACGTCCACGAAGTGGCCCAGGCGGCCGACCCGGAGGCGAGGATCGCCTACGTCGACCACGACCCGGTCGCCGTCGCACACAGCCAGGCGGTCCTCGAGGGCAACGAGCGGACCGTGGTCGCCGCCGCGGACCTGCGCAAGCCCCGTGAGATCCTGGACAATCCCGAGATCCGCGGACTCCTCGACCTGGACAGGCCCGTGGCACTGCTGCTCGTGGCGGTGCTCCACTTCATCGAGGACGCCGACGACCCCTACGCGGCTGTGGCCGAGCTGCGGGAGGCGCTGGCCCCCGGCAGCCTGCTCATCCTGACCCACGCCTCGTACGAGGGCATCCCGCTCCCGCAGGAGGAGGCGGGCGGGGCGGTCGGCGTCTACCGCGACATCCGCAATCCGCTCGTCATGCGGTCGCCCGCGGAGATCGGCCGCTTCTTCGAGGGGTACGAGATGGTCGAGCCCGGGCTCGTCTCCATGCCCGACTGGCGCCCCGAGTCCCCCGAGGGGCGGGCCCAGGAAGACCCGTTCGCCTTCTCGGGCTTCGCCGGGGTCGGGCGCAAGGCGTGAGCATTCCCGCCCAGGCGTCCGGCGCGCCGGACGCGGAGCCGGACGGTCCCGAGGGGAGGCTCCGGAGATTCGCGACCATCTGGAGCCGAGCCATCTTCCCGTCCACCGCCACCTCGATGACCCGCCCGGAGTTCGAACGGCATCTCCTGCCGCTGGCCCGGGAGCTC
Organism: Streptomyces sp. NPDC005899; assembly: GCF_040629645.1. NCBI lineage: Bacteria > Bacillati > Actinomycetota > Actinomycetes > Kitasatosporales > Streptomycetaceae > Streptomyces > Streptomyces sp. NPDC005899. The sequence goes on from NZ_JBEXWB010000113.1 coordinate 2,671, forward strand.
GACACCATCCTGCACGCACGGCCCTTCGACGCGTCGCCCGCCCACCGGGTGGGAGGCGCACTGGTGGCCGCCCACTGCACGGACCCCGACGCCCTGAGTTCCACGCTCGGCGTCATAGATTCCTACCTCGTGCTCTACTGCGGCGGCAACGGGCCGGTGGAGCTGTCGACCGAGGACAGCCGGGCCCGGTGCGCGCGCATCCAGCACGCGTTCGCCGGCGGTTTCACCCAGGCGCTGCGCGAGAGGACCCTCGCCGAACAGGAGGCCATCGCCCGCTCGGCACTCGCCGCGCGCTCGCACGCCGAACAGGCCCTGCACGCGACGGAGGCGCGCTTCCGCGCCGTGTTCCAGGACGCCGCCGTGGGAATCGGCATAGCCGACCTCGACGGCAACATCCTGGAGATCAACGACACCCTCACCCGGATGTTCGGCGGGCTGGAGCACCACGTCCGCAGCCACAAGGTGAACGAGTGGGTGCACCCCGAGGACTCGCCGCACGTCTGGAAGTACTACGAGGAGCTCGTCCGCGGGGAGCGCGAGCACTACAGCGTCGAGAAGCCGTACTACCGCAACGACGGCACGGTGCTGTGGACCAACCTCACGGTGTCGCTGCTGCGGGACGCGGACGGGCGGCCGGAGTACCAGCTCGCCCTCATGGAGGACACCACCGAACGGCGGCTGCTCAACCTGCGGCTGCGCTACGAGGCGACCCACGACGCGCTCACCGGACTGCCCAACCGCACCCTGTTCTTCGAGCGCCTGGAGAAGGCCCTCGCACCGAGGCAGGGCATGCGCTTCGGTCTCTGCTACCTCGACCTCGACGGCTTCAAGGCGATCAACGACAGCCTGGGCCACGCGGCCGGCGACCGGCTCCTGGTCGAGGTCGCCGACCGGTTGCAGAGCTGTGCGACCGCTCCCGGCGAGATGGTCGCACGGCTCGGCGGGGACGAGTTCGTGGCCCTGACGACAGGCCCCCGCACCGAGGAGGAGGTCGACGAGCTGGCCGGCCGCATCCTCTCCGCGCTCGCCACCCCGATCCGCCTGGACGGACGCGAGCTGACCGTACGCGGATCCATCGGTGTCGTCGAAGGGCCCTCCGGTGAACGCACCGCCGCCGAGGTGCTGCGCAGCGCGGACATCACGATGTACCGGGCCAAGGCGGCGGGCGGCAACCGGTTCGCCATCGCCGACGCCGAGGCGGACGCCCGCGCCATCACCCGGCACGGGCTGACGACCGCCCTGCCCACGGCACTGGACCGCGGTGAGTTCTTCATCGAGTACCAGCCGCTGGTGCACCTGCACGACGGGAGCGTGCACGGTGCGGAGGCGCTGGTGCGCTGGTGCCACCCGCAGCACGGTGTCCTGGGGCCGGACCGCTTCATCCCCCTCGCCGAGCACACCGGGATCATCGTGCCGCTCGGGCGCTGGGTGCTGGAGGAGTCCGTCCGGCAGGCGAACTTCTGGCAGGAGCGGCACACCGACGGAGGCCCGCTGCGCATCAACGTCAACCTCTCGCCGGCCCAGCTCCACCATCCCAGACTGGTCGCCGAGACCGTCGACGTGCTGGAACGCTCCGGGCTGGAACCGGGGGCGCTCTGCCTGGAGGTCACCGAGTCCGCGCTGATCGGCGCCGACGACGACCTGCTCAAGCCCCTGCGGCAGCTGGCCGAGATGGGTGTCGACATCGCGCTCGACGACTTCGGGACGGGTTACTCGAACCTGGCGAACCTGCGGCGGCTGCCGGTGAGCGTGCTCAAGCTGGACCGTTCCTTCACGCAGGGCATGCAGCACCACCCGGCGGACCCGGTGGACCTCAAGATCGTCGAGGGCATCGTCTCGCTCGCCCACAGCCTGGACCTCGCGGTCACCGTGGAGGGCGTGGAGACCGGTGCCCAGGCCGAACAGCTGAGGCAGCTCGGCTGCGACACCGCGCAGGGCTGGTACTACGCCAGGCCCGGCGCACCGGACCGCATCCACTCGCTGCTGCTGGCGGACGCGGTCTGACGGGGCCTGCCTCAGCCGCCGGGGACGGCGGCGGCCGGGGCGCCGGGCGGCCCCGCGCCGAGGAGCATGCGCTGCAGCTCGCGCGCCGCGCGCGGCGGTTCGACGTCGCTGCGGTGCGCGAGGGCGATCGTGCGCCGCAGACCCGGTGCGGCGAGCGGGGTCGTCCGCAGGTCCGGGCCGGCGCGTACGGCGACCATGCGGGGCACCACCGCGACGCCGAGCCCGGCCCGGACGAAACCCAGCACGGCGTCCATCTCGCCCCCCTCCACCGTGAACGAGGGCTCGAAGCCCTCGGCGCGGCACGCGGCCACGGTCAGTTCCCGCAGGTCGTAGCCGTGCCGGAACATCACCAGCGGCTCGTTCTCCAGGTCGGCGACGTGTACGGCGCCCCGGCGCCCGGGGGCGGGTCGGGCCGTCGCGGACACCACCACCAGATCCTCCTGCAAGAGTTCGACCGTGGTCAGGGCGGGTGAGGCGGCGGGGAGCGGCAGGACGACGAGCGCGAGGTCCAGGGCGCCCCGCGCCAGCTCCCGCACGAGATCGTGCGATCCACCCTCCTCGATCAGAAGCCGGATGCCCGGGTGCGCGCCGTGGAAGGCCCGCAGCACGTCGGGCAACAGGCCGGTGCAGACGCTCGGGGTGGCGCCCAGTCTGATCCTTCCCCGGCGCAGCTGGACCAGCTCCTGCACCTCGTGCCGCGCGGTGTCGGCGTCGGCCAGGATGCGGCGGGCCAGGGGCAGGAGGGCCTCGCCGGCGTCGGTCAGGGTGATGTTTCCCCGCGCCCGGCTGAAGAGCGCGGCGCCCAGCTCGCCCTCCAGAGCCTTGACCTGCTGGGAGAGGGAGGGCTGCGACACGTGCACCTGTTCCGCGGCCCGGGTGAAGTGCCGGGCCTCGGCCACGGCCACGAAGTAGGCGAGCTGCTGGAAGTGCATGTTCCGACGATAACGAGCATGCATAGGGGTTGCCTATGGACTTCACTGATCTCATGTCTTGGACTTATGCTGCGGCTCGCCCTTAGCGTCGTCCGCATGGCACTGGCAACGCGGACGGGCCGACGGCCGTCCATGACGCGTACGCTCTGGGACTCGTCCGTCGGCAAGAAGACGATCATGGCCGTGAGCGGCCTGGTCATGCTCGGCTACCTGGTCGCGCACATGCTGGGCAACCTGAAGATCTTCTTCGGGCCGGGCGAGTTCAACCACTACGCACACTGGCTCCGCACCCTCGGGGAGCCCTTCCTGCACCACGAGTGGGCACTCTGGATCGTCCGCCTGGTACTCGTCGCTGCCGTCGTGCTCCACGCGGTCTGCGCCTGCCAGCTGAGCCGCCGGGACCTCAGGGCCCGCCCCACGGCGTACGTCCACAAGAAGCGGCGCGCCACCTACGCCACCCGGACCATGCGCTACGGCGGCGTCATCCTCGCGCTGTTCATCGTGTGGCACATCCTCGACCTGACGACGGGCACCGCCCATCCCGGTGGCTTCCAGCCCGGGCACCCCTACCAGAACGTGCTCGACACCTTCTCCACCTGGTACGGCAACACCGTCTACATCGTCGCGGTGCTGGCCCTCGGCCTGCACGTCCGGCACGGACTCTGGAGCGCGGCCCAGACCCTCGGCGTGGGCGACGCGACCCGCGACCGCGTACTCAGGATTCTCGCCACTGGCCTCGCAGTGGTGCTGACGGCCGGCTTCGTCTCGGTGCCCGTCGCCGTCATGACAGGAGTGGTGAGCTGACATGAGCGAGTACACGAACTACCGGACCGGCGAGCCCGTCGCCGACACCAAGGCGCCCGGAGGCCCCGTCGCCGAACGCTGGGACACCCGGCGCTTCGAGGCGAAGCTGGTCAACCCCGCCAACCGCCGCAAGCACACCGTCATCGTCGTCGGCACCGGACTCGCCGGCGGATCGGCCGGTGCGACCCTCGCCGAACAGGGCTACCACGTCGTCCAGTTCTGCTTCCAGGACTCGCCCCGCCGCGCCCACTCCGTCGCCGCGCAGGGCGGCATCAACGCGGCCAAGAACTACCGCAACGACGGCGACTCGGTGCACCGCCTCTTCTACGACACGGTCAAGGGCGGCGACTTCCGCGCCCGCGAGTCCAACGTCCACCGCCTGGCCCAGATCTCCGTGGAGATCATCGACCAGTGCGTCGCCCAGGGCGTCCCCTTCGCCCGCGAGTACGGTGGCCTCCTGGACAACCGCTCCTTCGGCGGCGTCCAGGTCTCCCGCACCTTCTACGCCCGCGGCCAGACCGGGCAGCAGCTCCTCCTCGGCGCCTACCAGGCGCTCTCCCGCCAGATCGCCGCGGGCAACGTCGAACTCCACGCCCGCACGGAGATGCTCGACCTCATCGTCGTCGACGGCAGGGCCCGCGGCATCGTGGCCCGCGACCTCGTCACCGGCAGGATCGACACGTACTTCGCGGACGCGGTCGTCCTGGCCAGCGGTGGCTACGGCAACGTCTTCCACCTGTCGACGAACGCCATGAACTCCAACGCCACCGCGATCTGGCGGGCCCACCGCCGGGGTGCCTACTTCGCGAACCCCTGCTTCACCCAGATCCACCCCACCTGCATCCCGCGCACCGGCGACCACCAGTCGAAGCTGACGCTGATGAGCGAGTCGCTGCGCAACGACGGCCGCATCTGGGTCCCCAGGGCCAAGGGCGACCGGCGGCCGGCCGGCGAGATCCCCGAGGAGGAGCGTGACTACTACCTGGAGCGCCTCTACCCGGCCTTCGGAAACCTGGTGCCCCGCGACATCGCCTCCCGCGCGGCGAAGAACGTCTGTGACGAAGGCCGCGGTGTCGGCCCCGGAGGGCAGGGCGTCTACCTCGACTTCGCCGAGGCCATCGCCCGCATGGGCAGGAGGAAGGTCGAGGAGAAGTACGGCAACCTCTTCGACATGTACGCGCAGATCACCGCGGAGGACCCGTACGAGACGCCGATGCGCATCTACCCGGCCGTGCACTACACGATGGGCGGGCTGTGGGTCGACTACGACCTCCAGACCACCGTCCCGGGGCTCTTCGCGATCGGGGAGGCCAACTTCTCCGACCACGGAGCCAACCGCCTCGGTGCCTCCGCCCTGATGCAGGGCCTCGCCGACGGCTACTTCGTCCTCCCGTCCACCGTCAACGACTACCTCGCCCGCCACCCGCACAGCGAGCCGATCGACGCCGGCCACCCGGCGGTCGCCGAGGCCGTCGCCGAGACCGAGGACCGTCTCCACCTCCTCCTCGCCGTCGACGGGGACCGCACACCCGACTCCTTCCACCGCGAGATCGGGCAACTCATGTGGGAGTTCTGCGGCATGGCCCGGACCGAGGAGGGGCTGCGCACGGCCCTGGACCGCATCCCGCGCATCCGTGAGGAGTTCTGGCGGCGCGTCAAGGTGCCCGGCACCGGCGAGCAGCTCAACCAGTCGCTGGAGAAGGCGAACCGCGTCGTCGACTACCTGGAACTCGCCGAGCTGATGTGCCTCGACGCGCTGCACCGCGCCGAGTCGTGCGGCGGCCACTTCCGTGAGGAGTACCGGACCCCGGACGGCGAGGCCGCCCGCAGGGACGAGGAGTTCTCCTACGCGGCCGCCTGGGAGTTCAGCGCCGCCGGTGACGCCCCCGTCCTGCACAAGGAAGACCTCGTCTTCGAGTACGTCCACCCCACCCAGCGGAGCTACGCATGAAGCTCACCCTGCGCGTATGGCGCCAGCCGAACGCCGAGGCGCCCGGCGCCATGGCCACCTACGAAGTCGACGGCATCTCCCAGGACATGTCCTTCCTGGAGATGCTCGACACCCTCAACGAGGAGCTCATCCTCGGCGGGGAGGAGCCCGTCGCCTTCGACCACGACTGCCGTGAGGGCATCTGCGGCGCCTGCAGCCTCGTCATCAACGGCGATGCCCACGGGCCCGGACGCACCACCACCTGCCAGCTCCACATGCGGGCCTTCCAGGACGGCGACACGATCGACGTCGAACCGTGGCGCGCCTCGGCCTTCCCCGTCGTCAAGGACCTCGTCGTCGACCGGTCGGCCTTCGACCGGATCATCGGATCCGGCGGGTACATCTCCGCACCCACCGGAACGGCACCCGACGCGCACGCCACCCCCGTGCCCAAGCCGGACGCCGACTTCGCCTTCGAGCACGCCGAGTGCATCGGCTGCGGCGCCTGCGTCGCGGCCTGCCCCAACGGGTCGGCGATGCTGTTCACCTCGGCGAAGGTCAACCACCTCAACGTGCTCCCGCAGGGCGCGCCCGAGCGTGAGACCCGGGTGCTCGACATGGTCGCCACGATGGACGAGGAGGGCTTCGGCGGCTGCACCCTGGCCGGCGAGTGCGCCACGGCCTGCCCCAAGGGCATCCCGCTGCCGTCGATCACGGCGATGAACAAGGAGTGGCTGAGGGCGGCCCGCAAGGTACGCCGCTGACCCGGGGCGGCCGGACGGCGAGGCGGTGACCGGCGGCGCCGGGTCTCACCCCGCCCGCAGAGCCCTGGCCAGATAGGACGCCGTGAGGCTCCCCGCCGCCCGCGCCACCTGCGACGGGGAGCCCGTGGCGACGATCCGGCCGCCCCGGTCCCCGCCGCCCGGCCCCATGTCGATCACGTGGTCGGCGCCCGCCACGACCGCCATGTCGTGCTCCACGGCCACCACGGTGTCGCCCGCGTCGACCAGGCCGTGCAGCTGCCGCATCAGCACCTCCACGTCGGCCGGATGCAGGCCCGTCGTCGGCTCGTCCAGGAGGTACACGGTGTGCCCCCGCCGGACGCGCTGCAGCTCCGTGGCCAGCTTGATGCGCTGCGCCTCCCCGCCCGACAGTTCCGTCGCCGGCTGGCCGAGCCGCAGATAGCCCAGGCCCACGTCGAGCAGGGCCCGCAGGCTGCGCTCCGCCGCCGGCGTGCCGGCCAGGAATTCGGCAGCCGCCTCCACCGTCAGGTCCAGCACCTCGGCAATCGTCAGTCCGCGCAGGGTGACCTCCAGGGTGCCGGGGTTGTAGCGCGCACCGTGGCAGTCCGGGCAGGGGGCGTACGTACTGGGCAGGAAGAGCAGTTCCACGGAGACGAACCCCTCGCCCTGGCAGGTCTCGCACCGTCCGCCCGCCACGTTGAACGAGAAGCGTCCCGCCCGGTACCCCCGCTCCCGTGCCGCCTCCGTGCCGGCGAACAGCTTGCGGACGACGTCGAAGAGGCCGGTGTAGGTGGCCAGGTTGGACCTGGGCGTACGGCCGATGGGCCTCTGGTCCACCTGCACGAGCCGGTCCACCGCGTCCAGCCCCCGCGCCGACGCGCAGCCGTGCGCCACCGGCGCACCGGGTTCGGGCGCGGCGTCCGCGGTCCGCCGGCCGGCCAGCACCCCCGCCAGGACCTGGCCGACCAGCGTCGACTTGCCCGACCCGGAGACCCCCGTGACGGCGGTCAGCACACCGAGCGGGAAGGAGGCGTCGACACCGCGCACGTTGTGCCGGTCGACCCCGTGCAGCACGATCCAGCCGGCCGGGCTGCGCGGCTCACGTGCCGGCGGCGGCTCCCCGGCGAACAGGAACCGGCGGGTCGCGGACCCCGCCACCGCGGCGAGCCCTTCCGGAGGTCCGCTGTGCAGCACCCGCCCCCCGTGCTCGCCCGCGAGCGGGCCCACGTCCACCAGCCAGTCCGCCTGCCGCACCACGTCCATCTGGTGCTCCACCACGAAGACGGAGTTCCCCGCCTCGCGGAGCCGCCGAAGGACGGAGAGCAGGGCCTCGGTGTCCGCGGGATGGAGACCGGCCGACGGCTCGTCGAGCACGTAGACGACACCGAACAGTCCCGACCGCAGCTGCGTGGCGAGCCGCAGCCGCTGCAACTCGCCGGAGGACAGCGTCGGGGCCGTACGGTCGAGGCTGAGGTAGCCGAGGCCCAGCTCCGACACGGGCTCGATGCGGGCGAGCAGGTCGGCCGTCAGCACGCGTGCCGTGCCGTCACCGCCGGCCGCACGGAGCACCTCGGTCAGGGACGTGAGGGGAAGCGCGACGAGGTCGGCGATCGTCCGGCCGGCGAAGGTCACCGCCATCGCCTCCGGCCGCAACCGGCTGCCGCGGCACACCGGGCACGGCTCGCCGGTCAGGAACCGCTCCGCCTTCGCCCGCAGGGCGCGACTGCGGGAATCGGCGAACGTGTGCATCACATAGCGCCGCGCACTCATGTACGTGCCCTGGTAAGGACGCTGGATCCGGCCCGCGTCACGCACCGGGTGGACCGTGACGACCGGCTGCTCGTCGGTGAACAGGATCCACTCCCGGGCCCGCGGATCGAGCTCCCGCCACGGCCGGTCCACGTCGTGGCCGAGCGCGTCCAGCACGTCGCGGAGGTTCTTTCCCTGCCAGGCACCGGGCCAGGCCGCGATCGCCCCCTCCCGGATCGACAGCGACGGGTCGGGAACGAGGAGTTCCTCGGTCGTGCGGTGAACCGTCCCGAGCCCGTGGCACTCCGGGCAGGCCCCGGCCGCCGTGTTCGGCGAGAAGGCGTCGGAGTCGAGCCGTTCGGCACCGGCCGGATAGTCGCCCGCGCGCGAGAACAGCATGCGCAGCGAGTTGGACAGGGTGGTGACCGTCCCGACCGAGGACCGCGACCCCGGTGCCGACCGGCGCTGCTCCAGGGACACGGCCGGCGGGAGGCCGGTGATCTCACCGACGGCCGGGGCCCCGACCTGGTGGATCAGCCTGCGCGCGTAAGGGGCGACCGACTCGAAGTAGCGGCGCTGAGCCTCCGCGTAGATCGTCCCGAACGCCAGTGAGGACTTGCCCGACCCCGAGACGCCCGTGAAGACGGTGAGGGTGTCGCGCGGGATGTCGACGTCCACCGAGCGGAGGTTGTGCTCGCGGGCGCCACGTACCCGGACGTACGGATCGTGTGGGGTGGGCATGGCAGGGACGGCTCCGTGCTGGTCGGCGGCGGACATGGCTGTGCCGGTGATCCTGCCGCATCCTCGCCCGCGGGGGATCACCGGCGGGCGGGTGCCCGGGACGGTGGGGGTCTACACCATCGGGTCCATGCCCCGGCTCCCGATACCGCTCTCCTGCTCGCTCTGCTCGCGCAGGCGGCGCGCCTTGTCCTGGAGCCTGCGGCGCTGCTCCGGGTCGGTGGCGCGCTCCGCGGCCTCCTTCAGCTCCTGGGCCTTGGCCCGCATCTGCTGGGCACGGCCGCCCGACTCACCTGCGACGCTCATGATCACTCCTGGCTCTGTGCGGAAGCGGACAGGATCAGCGAAGCAGTGCCACGGGCCCCGTGCATCTCGAACGGCCACCCAGCGTGATCGGCACGGTCGTACTCGGGTACGCGCCGCGGGGCGAGCGGTTCGTCCGGTGCGCGAGGGGTACCCGAGTGGCGACCACAGCCCGCCACGGAACAGGAGGAAGACCATGAGTGAGCGCCGGGGGCAGGGAGCCGCGGACACGGGCGGGGAAGGTTCCGCACCGCCCCTGCCCAGGGACATGCCCGATCAGCAGGTGCAGGACGGCGAAGACCCGCTCGACGTGCCCGTCCTGCCCGGGACACCGGGGCAGGGGGCGGCGGACGGTGACGGGGACGACCGTGGGGAACTGCCGGACCTGGACGAGTCCGGGGCCGGCCGTGACGAGGCGAGGCAGGCCGGTGTCCACCCCGAGCAGCCCACGCCGGACGAGTCGTCCGGCTGAGGGGAGCCGGGGGACCGGAGGCTCCGGCTCGACGGCCCCCCGGGGCCTCCGGCCGCCCGCCCCCGGCGGCGAGCCGCCCCGCCGCCGGGGTGTCAGGATTGGAGCATGGACGTACGGCGCAGGAACCGGGTGACGGTGACGGGCCGCGAGGACGGTCCGGTGGTCGTGCTCGCCCATGGCTTCGGATGCGACCAGACCATGTGGCGTCTGGTGACTCCGCTGCTGGAGGACCGCTTCCGGGTCGTCGTCTTCGACCACGTGGGAGCGGGAGGCTCGGACGTCTCGGCATGGGATCCGGAGAAGTACTCCTCGGTGGAGGGTTACGCGCGGGATGTCGTGGAGGTCTGCCGCGAGTTCTCGTCCGCGCCCGTGACCTTCGTGGGCCACTCGGTCAGCTCCATGATGGGGGTGGTCGCGTCGGTCAGGGAGCCGAACCTCTTCGACCGCCTGGTCCTCCTCACCCCCTCGCCGCGCTACATCGACGACGCCGGGTACCGGGGCGGGTTCAGCGCGGCGGACATCGAGGAACTCATGGACTCGCTGGAGAGCAACTATCTGGGGTGGTCCGCGGCGATGGCCCCGGTGATCATGGGGAACCCGGAGCGCCCGGAACTCGGCGAGGAACTCACGAACAGCTTCTGCCGGACCGATCCGGAGATCGCGCGGGTGTTCGCCCGGACGACGTTTCTCTCCGACAACCGGGCCGACCTGTCCGGCGTGACGGTCCCGTGTCTGGTCGTGCAATGTGCGCGCGACGCCATCGCCCCGCCCGAGGTCGGCGCTTTCGTGCACGAGCGGATCCCGGGCAGTCGGCTGGTCACGCTGGACGCGACGGGCCACTGTCCCCAGCTGAGCGCCCCGCGGGCCACCGCGCACGCCATCGCCTCCTTCGTCCTGGAACGCTGATGGGCGGACCGGAGGCCGACGGAGCCGTTGCGGGCCGGGCCGGCGAGGATGCCGGCCCGGACCAGCGGGCGCTCGCGGCCCTGCTCGGTGACAGCGCGGAGGACCTGTACGAGAACGCGCCGTGCGGATACCTCTCCACCCTGCCGGACGGCCGGATCGTCAAGGTGAACGCCACCCTCCTCAGATGGCTCGGCCGGCGGCGCGAGGAACTGGTGGGCCGCATGCGGTTCTCCGACCTCCTCACCGTCGGTGGCAGGCTCTACCACGAGACGCACTTCGCCCCGCTGCTCAGCATGCAGGGCGAGGTGGGCGGGATCGCCCTCGACCTGGTGGCCGCCGACGGCGGGGTGCTGCCCGTCCTGGTCACGTCGGCCGTCCGGACCGGTACCGACGGTGAGCCGCTGCTGGTCCGCACCACCCTCCTGGACGCCCGCGACCGGCGTTCCTACGAGCGCGAGCTGCTGCGGGCCCGGCGGGAGGCCGAGCACGAACGCGCACGCCTGCAGCGCCTCGCGGCCACCCTGCAGCGTTCGCTGCTGCCACCCGTACTCGAGTCCGTGCCCGGCCTGGACGTGGCCGCGCACTACCACATCGCCTCGTCCGACGAGGTGGGCGGCGACTTCTACGACCTCTTCCCCCTGGCCGCCGGCCGCTGGGGGTTCTTCCTCGGAGACGTCCGGGGCAAGGGCGCCGCCGCGGCGGCGGTGACGTCCCTGGCCCGTTACACCCTGCGCGCGGCCGCCGTGTACGACCGCGACCCCGCCATGGTCCTCAGCGCTCTCAACACCATGCTCACCCAGGAGGAGTACCAGGACGAGGAGCCCCGCTTCTGCACCGCGATCTTCGGTCTGCTGGCGCCCGACCGCGAGGACGGGGGTTTCCGGGTCGCACTGGCGAGCGGCGGACATCCGCCGGCCGTGCTGCTGCGTGCCGACGGGAGCGCCGACTTCCTCCCGACCCCGGGCGGCCAGCTGATCGGCGTGCTCCCGGACGCGCACTTCGCCGGTACCGCCGTGCACCTGGGCCTCGGTGACACGTTGCTGCTCTACACGGACGGGCTGACCGAGGCGAAGACCACGACGGGCGACGGTCGGTACGGGGACGACGCGCTCCTGGAGTTCGTACGGGCTCTGGCGCCCACCTCGGCTCCCGCCACGATCGAGGCCCTGACCGGACTCCTGGACTCCCTCGGGCAGGGCCTCGACGACGACACGGCCCTCCTGGCGCTCGGCGTCCCCGGTCTCCCCGGATGCGGCGCGGACGACGCGAGCTCCGGTCAGGCGAAGCCGTGAGGCGGGCCACCTCCGCGGCGGGGCGCCCGTCTCCCGGGGAGGGGGCGTGAGAGACGGCGCCCGGCCGCTGGCCGTGTTCGACCTGGACGGGACGCTTTCGGACGCCGGCCACCGGCAGCACTTCCTGGAGGGGCGCCGACGGGACTGGGCCGGGTTCTTCGCCGCGGCGGCCGACGACCCGCCCCTGGCCCGAGGGGTGGCTCTGGCCCTGGAGAGCGCCGAGGAGTGCGAGATCGTGTACCTCACCGGCCGGCCGGAGCGCTGCCGCCGGGACTCACTGGCCTGGCTGGAGCGGCACGGACTGCCGCGCGGCCGGCTCTTCATGCGGCGCGACGCCGACCGGCGGCCGGCCCGCTACACCAAGATCGAGGTGTTGGAGCGGCTGGGCCGGGGGCGCGAGGTGCGGGTTCTCGTCGACGACGACGAACTGGTCTGCGACGCCGCCGAGCGGGCCGGGTTCCGGGTGGTGCGTGCCCGGTGGGCCGCTGCCGCTCCTGCGCTGAAGGACGCGCAGGAGCGCGAGGGGCGTACCTGACCGGAGCGGGAGCGCGAGGGGCGTACCCGACCGGTGACCGTCGTCCCGCCCGGACGGGCGGCCGAGGCGCTGCTGCCCGTGTGCCGGACGAGCCCGCCGGACCTGCCCGTGTACCGCGCGCCCGGGTGTCAGGCGTTCCCGCGCGGGAGGCGCCCTCGCCGCGTCAGGCCCTCTCGTCCAGCCGGAAGCCGACCTTCAGGCCCACCTGGAAGTGGGCGATCCGGCCATCCTCGATATGGCCGCGTACTTGCGTCATCTCGAACCAGTCGAGATTGTGCAACGTTTCCGAGGCTCTCGCGACGCCGTTCCGGATCGCCGCGTCCAGGCCCTCCTCGGAGGATCCTACGATTTCGGTGACCCGATAAGTGTGGTTAGACATCAGATGTCTCCTTTCGTGGTTCCACGGTGCCCTACTCCGAGGCCGCACGCGAGGCGCCACGAACTGTCGGAGGAAGCCCCGCGGGCGGAGATCGGGACGGAACGGACCTTGACCTGATGATTGGTCCATACCAAACTTCCAGCCACACGCCCGTGCGAGCCACGCCCGCAGCCCCCCACCCGGGTCCTGTTCTCCCGTCGTGCCGTTTCGCAGAAGGTGACCCTCGTGAAGATCCGCATACTGGCCGGAGCCCTCGCGCTCGTTTCCTCCGTCGTGCTGGGCGGCTGCGGTTATCTCCCCGGAGGGGGCGACGACAGCCGCACGGTCACGGTGTGGCTGATGAAAGGCAGCGTCTCCCAGGACTTCCTCGACCGTTTCACCGAGTCCTACGAGGAGGAACACCCCTCGGTGAAGTTGGAGTTCGTCATCCAGGAATGGGGCGGTATCGGGCCCAAGGTCATGAAGACCATCAAGGGCGACGACGCCCCGGACGTCATCGAGGTCGGCAACACCCAGGTCGCCCAGTACGCCGACAGCGGCCGACTGCGCGACCTCACGCTGGAGGCGATGCGCGACCTGGGCGGCGAGGACTGGCTCCCGGGACTCGCGGAGCCGGGCAGCGTCAACGGCGGGCAGTACGGCATTCCCTGGTACGCCGCCAACCGGGTGGTGATCTACAACAAGGACCTCTTCGAGCAGGCCGGCATCACCACTCCTCCCCGGACCCGCGAGGAGTGGATCGAGACGACGGACAAGCTGAACTCCCGGGACCGGCAGGGCATCTACCTCGCCGGTCAGAACTGGTACGTCCTCGCCGGCTTCGTCTGGGACGAGGGCGGGGAGCTGGCCGACGAGAGCAGCGGGGACTGGGAGGGCGCCCTCCACTCGCCCGCCGCCCTCAAGGGCATGGACTTCTACAAGCGGCTCCAGGCACTCGGGAACGGCCCCAAGGACGCCGACGAGCAGACGCCGCCCGAGACCGACGTGTTCGCCAAGGGCGACGTCGCGCAGATCATCGCGATCCCCGGCAGCGCCGCCCTCATCGAGCAGCGCAACCCCGGGCTCAAGGGCAAGCTCGGCTTCTTCCCCGTTCCCGGGAAGACCGCCGGTGAGCCGGGGGCCGTCTTCACGGGTGGCTCGGACCTCATCGTCCCCGAACACGCCGAACAGCGCGGCGAAGGCATCGAGGTCGTCACGGCGCTGGCGAGCGAGCGGTGGCAGACGGAGCTCGCCAAGGCGATGAGTTACGTACCCAACAAGCCCGCACTCGCCCGTGTCGTCGAAGGCCAGGAGGGGACGGCCGCGATGGCCGAGGGCGCCACCCGGGGCCGCGCCACACCCAACTCCCCGCACTGGGCCGCCGTCGAGGCGGACAACCCGATCAAGCCGTACATGACCGCGGTGCTGGAGGGCGCCGACCCGCTGACGGAGGCGAGGAAGGCGTCCGACCGCATCACCCACCAGCTCATCTCCGGCTG
>NZ_JBEXWB010000114.1:0-16852 GCF_040629645.1 Streptomyces sp. NPDC005899
CCCCCGGACCTTCCACACCGCAACGGTCGTCGGCCGCGAAGTCGAGAACGTTGTCCTGTGCCACGCTCACCACCCCTGGGTCGCCTTCCCCAAGGGACGACGGGACTGGTACGACGAGGACTTCCTTGCGCCGCCGCCCTGGGCTCACGCCTTCGCCAGCGCGGGCTTCACGGTCCTGAGCAGCGAACGACTCGCCACACCGCTCTCCGACGTGGACACCTTAGTGCTCACGCAGGCCGAGTGGCGGGAGGTCCGCCTCTACGGCATCACCACGTTGGGCGGAGCCCTCTTCAACGCGTGGGACTGACATACCGGCAGGAGGCGCCGTTTGACACCCACCGTTAAATGACAAGCTTACAGCTTCACCGCCTCCGTTCCGGTCGGCGGCACCTTGCGCCCGCTGCGCGACCCGGAGGCCCCTGAGCTGGACGACGACGAGGAGGATGGAGCTGAGCCGTGACGGCCCTGCGGCGTCGGGGTGTCAGGTAAGGCCGGCGTCGCGGGCGAGGAGTGCGGCCTGTACGCGGTTGGTGACCTCCAGGGCGGTCAGGATGCGGCTGACGTGGGCTTTGACGGTGCTCTCACGCATACCCAGGGCGGTGGCGATGTCGGCATTGGTGTCTCCTTGGGCGAGCAGGGCCAACACGTCCTGCTCGCGGGGGGTGAGCTGATCGATCCGTTCGCGGGCGGCGGCGGCCTGGGGCTGGCCGAAGCGGTGGTAGCGGTCGATGAGGCGACGGGCGGCGGTGGGGTGGAGCATGGCGGAGCCGGTGGCGACGAGGTGGACGGCGCGCAGGATCTCGGCGGGGTCGGTGTCCTTGAGGATGAAGCCGTCGGCGCCGGCGGCCAGGGCGTTGTAGACGTATTCGTCGAGGTCGAACGTGGTCAGGGTGATGACCTTCGGAGGATGGGGCAGGGCGCGCAGACGGGCGGTGGCGGTGATGCCGTCCATGCGGGGCATGCGGACGTCGACCAGGGCGACGTCGATACGGTGTGCGGTGGCCAGCTCGATGGCGTGGAGACCGTCGGACGCCTGAGCGACGACGTCGATGGTCTCGTCGCCGTCGAGGAGGTCGGCCAGGCCGAGGCGGACCAGGGCGTCGTCGTCGACGATCATGGCACGGATCATGTGCGGGAGCCGTTCTGCTCAAGGTGTGCGGGGTGGGGGATGAGGGCGGCGAGTCGCCAGGAGCCGGCGCCGTGCGGTCCGGCGTTCAGGTCCCCGCCCAGGGCATGGACGCGCTCGGCGAGGCCCACCAGCCCGAAACCGGACGATGTGGTGTGCTCGGCCGGCTGACCGGAGGTGTTGACGATCTCCACGACCGTGGCGGGCGGTCCGTAGTCCAAGCGGATGCGCACTAGTGCGCCGACGGCGTGCTTGCGGGCGTTGGTCAGACCCTCCTGGACGAGACGGTAGAGCGCCAGTCGGTGCGCGGCCGGCGCCTGCTCTGGCCGCCCCTCGATGTTCAGATCGACCTGCTGGCCCGCTTGACGTGCCTGTTCGACGAGCTCGCGCACGTCCCGCAGGGCCGGAGCGGGCGCCGCATCACCGCTCGTGGGCCCAGGCTCGTGCAGGGCCCCCAGGACGTCGCGAAGGTCGGCCAGGGCCTCGGTGGAGGCGGTGCGCAGCAGCGTGAGGCGGTCGGAGACCGCATCGGGCAGGGCGTCGGCGCGGGTGGCCAGGACTCCGCTGTGCAGGGCGATGAGGCTCAGGCGGTGGGCGAGGACATCGTGCATCTCGGCGGCGATGCGGGACCGTTCCGCAGCCCGTGCCGCCTGTTCACGCAGTTCCCGTTCGATCCGCAGGTGCCCGACCTGGCTGTTCAGTGCCTCGACCAGGCGGCGGCGGTTGCCCATCCACAGCCCGCCGATCACGGCCAGGAGCAGGAAGAGGCTGGCGCCGTACTGCTGGGGCCGCCACAGGGAGACTGAGGCCGGCAGTACGGTGTTGGCGGCCAGTACGACGGCGCAGCACGCGGCGGCCACCGCGGTGCGGCGGCGGGCGGCCAGGTCGAACAGGGCGATGAGCAGCAGCGGCAGCATCAGCCACCCCCACAGCGCCGTCGCCGCGGTGGCCAGCAGGGGGGCGACGTACCAGGGGAGCCGGCGCACCACCAGAGCCGCCCCGCACAGCAGTGCCGCCGCGGTGCGGACCGTCAGGTACTGGCCTCCGACGGTCGCGGCACCGTTCTGGACGGCAGCGGCCGTCAGCAGCAGCACCAGACCGTACCGCCCGTACACGGCCCACCAGGGGCTCTCTTTCCCGCTCACCCTAAAAGCCTAGAGCGCTGTCAGAACACCTTCCTCCGACGTTCTACCCTTCCTTCCCCCTACTTTCGTAGGGGTGCACCGTCGCACAACGGCGGATATTCCGGCGAGGCGTGGTTCCTAGCGTCGAATCCATGAACAACTGGACCACCTCGCACGACCGTGTCGTCGCGCAACGCCATGCCGAGGGCTGGACGTTCCTCATCGAGGCCGCCCGCGACATCCGCACTACCGGAGCCATCGCCCCCAGCAGCCGGGCCCTGGCCCGCGCCCTGACCGACCCGGTGCGCACCCAGGCGGGACGGCCGCTGAACATCCTGGAGGCCGGCGCGGGCACTGGAGCGGTCACCCGCACACTGATCCCTCAGTTGTCGCCCGGCAGCCGCCTCGACATCGCCGAGGCCAACCCGCGCTTCACCGAACGGCTGCATCACCTTGCCCGCACCCACCCGCACCTGGCCGGCCACGGCCGGCAGGTGCGCATCCACACCCAGCGCGTGGAAGATCTGGACACCGACCGGCGCTACGACGTGATCGTCTCCGGCCTGCCCTTCGCCAACTTCACCCCCGACCAGGTCGAAGCGATCATGGACCGGTACCTGGAACTGCTGCACCCCGGCGGAACCCTGACCTACTTCGCCTACCTCGGCACTCGCCGCGCCAAAGGAGAGCGTCTGGAGGCTAGGAGCTCCCGGCTGGGGGCCGGCGGGTGTGGGTGCGCTCATGGGCACCGCCTCCGTATGTTCAGTGCGTCGCGTCGGTGTCGTTCGACGCTACGGAGGCGGCCGCACGGTCCTCAACGAGATTGCGGGTAATTGCGGAACTTCACTCCAGCACGTCGACCGCGGCCTGGATAAGGGCACGGGCTGCGTTGCCGTACACGGCCATCTCCGCGAGGCCGGCGAACGCCCGCGCGTAGTCGGCGAGCTCGCGTGGCTGCTTTACCTTGATCTCCGCCGTCAGGGTCTCCACCACGGCCACGGTGTCGTCGTGGAGGTAGAACGCCTCCAGCGGCCACACGGTGCGCTGCGCGGTGAAGGGGATGATGCCCAGCGAGACCGAGGCGAGCGGCATCACGGCCAGGAGGTGGCGCAGCTGCCCGCGCATAGCCTCGGGGTCGGCGGTACGGAACCGCAGGACGGACTCCTCCATGAGCACGACGTAGCAGTGTCCGCCCTCGTAGAGGAAGCGGGAGCGGGCGACCCGGGCGGCGACGGCTTCGGAGATGTCGTTCGGCGTCCCCTGGAACGTCGTGATCTGCTCCATCAGGGCGGTGGCGAAGGCCGGCGTCTGGAAGAAGCCCGGGAAGACGTTGGAGACGTAGACCCGGCAGACGCGGGTCCGTTCGTGCAGGGTGTTCCAGTTCTGCTGGACCTTGCGCATCCCGTCCTTGTGGAGGCGGCGCCACTCCAGGTACATCGAGTCGGCGGCGCGGGCGGTGGCGATGAGGTCGTCGGCCTGGTCGTCCGCGCCGCACGCCGCACACCAGGCGCGGATGTCGGTGTCCGAGGGCGGGACGTCGCCCTTCTGGATGCGGGTGGTCTTCGCCGGGTGCCAGCCGCACCGGGCGGAGAGGTCCTTCCCGGAAAGGCCGGCGTCCTTGCGCAGGTGCTGCAAGCGCACGGCCAGCGCCTCACGGGCGGCCTGTGCGCTGGACGATGGGGATGTGCTCACGGTGCTCTACTCAGTGGGCCTGGACGGTGTACTTCTCGTGCGGGACGGCGCGCTCCCAGACCGCCTCGAAGGCGGCGTGGCACAGCGCGACGGCGGCCGGGTCGGTGGTGCGCTCCTTGCCGTCCGGCGCCCAGTCACCGGTCCCGGTGAAGTGGTGGAACTGCACGAGCCGGTCGTCCAAAAGCCAGAAGTCGTTGCCGGGCAGCGCGATGTCGCTCGCGCGGCGGCGGGACAGCCAGCGCACGTCCTCCCCGGCCTGGAGGTTCAGCGGGGTGATGGCGTGCTCGTAGCGGATGTAGTCGGTGACCGGCTCGGAGACGATCCGCGCCCGGCGCATCACCACGCCGCGGGCGACCGCGTCCTTCACGAGCGGCATCCACTGGGGCCAGAACGAGCGGGCGGGGTCGAGGTTCGGGACGCCGGTGCGCAGGAAGGTCTCGAAGTCCTCGGCTTCGTCGCCGACGGCGTACAGGTCGCGCATCTCCAGGTGGACCGCCGTGTGGTGGGTGTCGGCGAGCAGCTCAGCGAACGTCGCGGTGTTCAGCTGCTGCGCGTTCAGCGGCATCGCACGCCTCCCTCAAGATCTGCACCATGTGGAACGGAATCCGGATCACCCGCTCGTGCGGCGGGATCCCCGTCTTGTGGCCGGCGACCCACTCGGTGGAGCCGACCAGGGACTTGAGGAGGGCGTCGGCTTCCTCGCCCTGGAGGACCAGGTCCGCGCTCTCCTCTTCCACCCACACCGTCGCTGATCCCTCACCGCCGGTGTTGGGGTCGATCCCGACGAACCGTAACGTCATCACGTACTCCCCTGGGACTCGGTTGCGCGTAGTTGCGCAGACCGTCCCGCAGCCCGGGACCGACGTCAAGGCTGCCTCCGGGAGAGTGCGGGGACTCCGGCGTCGGCGCCCCCGCCGACCGTCACTTCCCCGCGCGCTCGTAGCTGACGATGGCTTCGCCCAGGCGCCGCTTGACCTGCGCGGGCAGGTCACTGTTCGACGTGTCCACGAAGGTCTTCTTCGTGATCGGGTCCGGGGCGTAGGAGGACACGTACTCTCCTTCGCGCTCGGGACGGACGTCGTTGTCCAGCCAGAAGCGGCCTGCCGTGCCGTCTTCCAGCAGCAGGACCGGCGACTCCATCCAGTCGTCCTCCAGATCACCGTCTTCGTCGCGCCGACGGCCGGAGATGCTGGCGAGCTTCCAGCAGCGCTGCCGTGCGACCTCCCGGAGCCGCTGGCCGTTCGCGGAGTACCCGCCGCGGAACAGCGCGGGCTTCACCTGGACGAGGACTTCGGAGCCGTACGGCCTCAAGCGCTCCACCGCCTCCGCCAGGAGCCGCTGGACCTCTGCTGCCTCGCTCTGGTTCCGCTCGACTCGCTGCTGGTCAGCGTTCGCCCAGGAGTCGGCGCGGGCTCGTGCTGCTCGGATCTCGTCATCAAGGCCACCCATGGACGGCAGGGTATCGGCGTGAACTGCCAAGGTGGGGAAGATGAGTTGGCAGGCCATAGTGACCGCCGGTCGGCATGGTCGTTGGACAGCGTGAACCCATTCCGGGCCCCGGGGATGTCATGGCTGATCCCCCGGGGCCCGTGGCGTGTCCGGCGCTCGATCAGATGTGGGTGTCGTCCGGGTCGGTGAGCCAGGTGACGACGTCGGCGTCGGTCATCCAGATCGCCTGCGTCTCGTGCACCTCGTCGTGCTGGATGACGTGGCCGCGGCCCGCACGCGGGCTCTGCTTCGGCGCGGGGCCGGCGAGCGGGGCGAGGCGCTGCCAGGTGCTGGCCGTGACCCGGGCCAGGACGACCGTGCCGAACATCTCGTGCGGCGCCGCCCCGAGGATGCTGGTGGCGGGCGTGCCGTCGAGGATGACGTGGACGCGGGCGGCACGTCCGGTCCACAGCGCGGCCTCGAGGGCGGTGACGGCCGGGGACATGCGCGGGTCGTCCTTGTCGCGGAACGTCTCCCAGTAGCGGGTGAGCTGGCGCAGCGTGCTGTTGGCGCTGTCCATGGAGACGATGAGCCGGGGCGCGGCGTCGAGCTCGGTGTCGGTGAGGTCGAGGCGGCGCGTCATCTCCTCTCCGAGGCCGACCAGGGCGTCGTGGATGCCGGCGACGTTCCCGCGGTGGGTGACGGTCGGCAGGCCCCTGGCCCACAGGTGGGAGATCCGCCTGGGGTCGAGGACCAGGGCGTGCGCGCCCTGGTGGAGGAACTGGGCGGTCAGGGAGCGCAGCACGGTGGTGCTGCCGCCGCCGGTGGAGGTGCAGACGAGGACGTGCGGGCAGTCGGCGTCCAGGTCGACGGCGATGGCGCGGCCGTCGGTGCTGATGCCGATGAGGGCGGTTCCCTCGGGCAGGGCCTCTATCTGCTCGCGCAGGTCGGGGGCGGAGAAGCTGAGCATGGTCGGGAGCGCGGTCTTCGTCATGGCGGCGGTGTTCCTGTTCTGTGTGGTGCCTGGTGAACCGGGTGTTCTCCAGGGCCGGGGGGGGATCGTGTCGGGGAAAGCGGACAGGTCCGGATCGGCGGGCGGTGGGTCGGATTTCCGACCCGCCGGTCTCTGGGGGTCAGTCGAGGTCGGTGGTGCCGGTGGCGGCGCGGGGCCGGTTGCGGGCCCACCTCTTGAGGTCGCCGACGCGGTAGAGGAGTTCGGTGCCGCGCTTGCCTGCCGGGCGGGGGAAGGTCGGGTCTTTGTGGCGGGCGAAGCGCAGCGCGTCGACGGTGTACGGGAGGTGGTGTTCGGCGGCTTCGCGGAGCCCCACCGCCTGGTCCTCGTCGACCACGGCCGGGGCCGGGGTGGCCGGCGGTGCCGTGGCGTCGGCCGCGAGCTCACTGGACGCGGTCGCCGGGTTCCGGGCGTCAGCGGACCGGACTTCGTCCGTGGGCGGCTCGGAGACGGGCGGGAGTTCGCCGGTGCTGGGCGGGGTGTCGGCAGGCGCCTTGTGCAGCTGTACCGGGACCGTGGCGGGGCTGTCGGTGACTGTCTTGCCGGTGGTGGCCCACTCGCGGGATTCGGCCTCGGTGAAGAACAGGATCTGCGTCTCACGCGCGAACCCGCCGGAGACGACCTGGGCGCGGCCGCGGTGCTTGGTGGACTTCGGCGCCGGGTGGACCTCGGGGGCGAGCATCCGCCAGGCGTTGACGCTGTAGCGGGCCAGGATGCGGGTGGAGAACTGCTCGCGGACCTCCGGCCCGCCGAGGGCGCGGGCGGTGGCGGACTGCGCGACCAGGAGGACGTGCATGCGCAGCTGACGGCCCATGTAGAGGATCTCGTAGAGCGCGTCGAGGGCCGGGGAGGTCTTCGGGTCGCCGGACTCGCGGATCTTCTCCCAGTAGCGGGCCAGCATCTTCATCGTGGCGTTGACCTCTTCAAGGAGGATCAGCAGCCGCTGGCCGATGGCCTTGGGGTCGGCGTCGATGCCCAGTTCGTCGGCGACCTGAGTACGGCGCCGGCACTCTTGCCCGAGGGCGATGAGCTGGTCGTGGATGTCGGCGACGTCGCGGCAGTAGGTGACGCCGTCGATGCCGTGGGCCCACGGGTGGGAGATCCGCTTGGTGTCGAGGACGACGACGCGGCTGCCGTGGTGGAGCATCTGGCAGGCGATGCACCGCAGGGTGACCGACTTGCCGCCGCCGGTGGAGGCGTTGACCAGGATGTGCGGGGACTGCGCGTCCAGGTCGACGGAGACGATCTGCCCGCCGGCGCCGAACCCGATGATCGGCGCGGACTCCTTGGCCTTGGCCACCAGATCCCGCGTCTTGGGGTCCTTGAACAGGGCCTTCGCCGGAGGCTTGCGGGTCTTCTTCACCCGCACGTACGGCTTGCGGCCCTCGGGGTGCCAGTCGAACGTCACGCCCTCCAGGGCGAGCTTCTGGGTGATGAGGTCGGCGACGACGTCGCGGGAGAAGCCCAGATGACGGGGCAGGTCGATGCGTATTTCCGCGTCGTCGTCGCTGAAGTTCTTCGGGACGTGGAGGTAGCGGCGCGGGTCGGTCTGCTCCGCCAGTCCGAGCGGCCGGTGGATCGCGTCGTGCAGCGGCTGGACCCACTCGCGCATCAGCTCCCGGCGCTCGCGGGTGAAGGACCATGTACGCCGCGCTGCCCACGGTCAGGACGGAGGCCGCGCCGATCCCGCCGGGCTCCAGCGCGGCGAGCGCTGCCTCCCGGTTCTCCCACAGCTCCTGGACGCCTCGCACGGTGGCGTCCAGGTCCTGGGTGGCCAGGTAGCCGCTCTCCGCGACCCCGGCCCCCAGCGCGGCGCGGAAGGACAAGCGCCGCCACCCGGGCTTGTAGGAGCGGCGCCGCACCTTGCCCTCCACCTTCGGCAGGACCCGGGTGCCCGCGCGCCAGAACGTGGCGTCGGTGCGCTTCACCCCGTCCAGGTCCCGGCCGGCCAAGGCCCGGCCGATCCCGCGCGCGAGGGAGTCAGCTTCCTTCTCCAGCTGCTTGTCGAACTTGCTCTGTGCCATGGCCGTGCCCTTTCGATCTGCGTCCCGGCACCTCACACCCGGAAGCGGACACGAACCGTAAGGCGGTTGGCCTGTGGATAGAGCGCGGCGAAAAGTGGGCCCTGAGCTGCGATCTGTGGACAACTTTTCGGCTCGGAAATCTGCAGGAGCTCCGACTGTGAGCCGCGGTCGGTACAACGGTGAGGAGAGATCAACCTGGGAGGGGCTGCATGACCGAACACGACGACGACGCGCCCGAGTTCAAGGCCGCGGTGGAGCGCGCGAAGCAGTACGAGGCGATGGCCTCGCGGTACGTCAAGAAGGCGTTGGCGGGCGAGGCGGGCGCGGCGCAGATGGCGCAGACGTTCGCGTCGCTGGCGGCCGCCGCCCGGATGGAGCGCCTGGACTGGCGTATGCGGGTGCTGGGCGACCAGCTCGGTGACGTGAAGAAGGCGATGGACAAACTTCGGAGCAAGCTGCCCGAGCGGTGACGTCCATCGAGCTGGCAGCGGCGGTGCTTACCGTGGGGGCGTGACCACACTCTCCGATGAGGCAGCCCGGCCGGTGCCGGTGCGGGTCGTGCTGCCCGCCGACCCGCTGCTCGGGCACCCGGAGCAGGAGGTCGTGGCGCGGTTGTGGAGGCGGCGGCAGACCGAGACGGGGTGGGTGTACCTCGTGGGCCTGCCGTCGTACCGGGACCTCGAGGACGGCAGGGTGGAGGCCGCGGAGTACCGGGTGTGGGTCCGGGCGCCCGAGCACGTGCGGCCGGTCGACGGCGTCGACTACGACCAGGTCCGCACCGACCCTCTTCCGCCGGCGCCGCCGACGTCGACGGTGCGCGAGGTCCTCGGGGAGCGCCGGCCTTCGGGCTGGGTCCTGGCGAAGGTCCGCGAGGGGCGGGGTGCGGCCCGTGGTGTACTGCACGCGCCGGACTGCGAAGAGGCACCCGAGGGGGCGCCGCTGCTCGATGTCCAGCGGGCCCTGGACGTCGCGGAGAACCCGGGAACGCGGCTGTGCACGCTGTGCGGGTGCGCTCAGGAGCTGACGCCGCTGCTGAGCGGCTTCGACCACATCACCGGCTGCCTGTTCCTGAGGCCGACATGACATGTCGGTGGTCGTGACCGGTTGGCGAACGCCTGGCTGCGTCACGCTTCGGGGATGTCGTTTCGAGGTGAGTTCAGAGGTGTGCGGACGCGTGACACGGCGAGCGGCACCGTCACCCACCTGCACACTCGCGCCCCCACTCGTTAGCCCCTTCGAGTGACAGACGGTTCTCCGGGCGCCCGGTGGGCAGAGTCATCTACTCACACTCGAGGAGGGCTCTCATGCCGCACTCACCCGCCCGCTCGCTCGTCCGCCTCTTCGCCGCACTGCTGGTGGCGCTCTCGCTGAGCGCACTCTTGACCGGCCCAGCGGCCTCGGCCAGCAGGGGCCACACAGCCAGGGACCAGATCACCGTGGTGATCGAGGACTTCCGGTTCGTCCCGCAGTCGGTGACCGTCAACGCCGGCGACTCGGTCCGCTGGATCAACAACGACAGCGCCGTCCACACCACGACCTCCGACGGGCCCGGCTGGGACTCGGGCCTCCTCACTCCCGGCATGAGCTTCACCCGGACCTTCCCGACTCAGGGGACCTTCTCCTACCACTGCGACATCCACCCGTCGATGACCGGCACCATCACCGTCCGGTAGCCGTCGCGGCCGTCGCAGCAGTCAGGGGTGAACGGCCCGTCAGTGACGCCCCCGGCGTCGCTGACGGGCCATGCTGGCTCCCATCAGGCCCTCTGCGGTAGAAGCACACCCCACCGGCCGTAGAACGTCACAGGTCACCGGTGCTGAACCGTCGGCGGGATCACGGGTGTTCGTGGGATAGTGGGCTCCCGGCGGGTTCTCGGAGCCGGTCCGGGTGGAGTTGCCGACCGTGAACCTGAGAACGATCAGTCCCAGTTGGCCTCGCGCGAGGCGGGCTGTGTGCTCCTGCGGGAGGACCGGCGGGTAATGCGCCTGGTCATCAGCGTGATCGCGGCCCAGGTAATCAAGGATTCCGAGTGCTGGATGAGCCGTTCGTAGTCCCTGGCGTGACGGCGGGCGCTGCTCTTGGACCTGGCGGTGATACTCAGGCGCACCGGTTCGTTCGCGTAGTCGCGGTGCCAGGCGTCCGTGGTGGTCGTCGACCAGGGCGGCGGGGTGGTGGGGGTCAGGCCGTATCGCGTCCACTCGCCGATCGCCAGCTGCTGCGGGCGACTGTCCGGCTGGTGTCGTCGCGTCCGTCCGCGCTGAACTTCCACGGCCCCCAGATGTGGTCGCGGACCTCTTCGGGCGTCGGAGCACCGGCGAACTGGGGCCCGTCGCCTCGGTGCGGGTTGTCGTTGCGCAGGGACGCGGTGATCTCGATGGTGCCGTGGGACAGCAGGCCGGGCGGGCCTTCGAGGTGGACCCTCAGCATGGCGGTGGAGCGGGCCTCGTTGGCCACGACCGTGCAGCGGAAGTGCGGGGTGAGATCGGCGTGCAGGCGCTGCTGCTCGATGCGGGACAGGGTCTGCGCGGCCCCGTTGGCGTTGCGTGCGGCTCTCCAGGAGCCGATGGCGGCAGCGGCAGCGACGACCGCGACGGCCAGAGCCAGGGCCGCGATCGTGTCGGTGGCGGTCATGAGGCAGGACGCTATCGCCACCACCCGTCACAGGTCAGCGCCCGGGAGATATGGCCATCAGCGGGGGACGTCGTCCAAGGTGGGGCGATGAGCGCACTGCGACCCGGTGACATCACCGACGAGATGATTCAGGCCATGGACGCGGCCAAGCTGCAGGGACTTAGAAGGATCTGCGCGCCCTTGCCGCCAACATCCGCGCCGACGCCGAAGGCCGGTACGACAGCGCGGAACCCGGGTGGCGGGCCGGAGTCGAGTGGACGCTGCTGTGGATCGAGAACACCGCCGGCCAGCTGACCGAAGACAAGCCGTAGACAGCGGGCGTCAGGGTGTGTCGCCGGAGTAGTGGAAACGGCACACCACACCCGGGCCGCTCGTCGGGCGAGGCTCGTCAGGGCGCGGATCGTACAAGGCGCGCCCGCCGGGCCACCGTCCCAGCCCGGTCATCAGGGCGACGCCGTCCTCTATCTCCTCCGGCCGCCAGCCGGTGATGTCGAGCAGCAGTCCGTCCAGCGGCCCGCCGACTAGGACGGCGTACGTCTGGTGCGGCCGCGGGCCCGGGGCGGGGTCATCGTGGTCGCAGCCGTACACCCGGCCGCGCAGCAGCTGCTCGTCACCGTCGTTCATCCGACCAGCCTCCCAGCCACCACCGACAGCGCGGGTGGGCTGCGACGGACCGTGCTGCGGTCAACGCGGTGCCTGCGTCCTACTCCGCTCCGTCTGGATGAGGGGCGCCACTCGGTGAAGCCCCGGGCTCTGGGACTAGGCGGTGCGGCTGCGGCCGCCAGCTCGTCTCGGTGACGGCGGAACGCTGCCAGCCTGTGGGCATGGATGATTCCTCTCTGTCCGACCACGTCGAAACGTGCGATGCCCGGGTCAGTGGCCCCGACGATCCGGAGTTCTGCACCAAGCCAGCAGAGTTCGAGATCGACCGGCTTCTCGACACGTCCGTGATCTCGTGCCCCGACCACCTCGGGCCGCTGCTCCTGGGCGCCAACAACGTCCTGTGGCCACCGCAGGTCCAGCTGCTGGATGCCACCCAGCATCCTGAGAAGGCGGTCGTCATTGGCAGCGCCGAAGCCGACCGGCGCGAAGCCGAGTTCCGGGCAAGCCTGGGGGTGCCGCTCGGCAGGTAGCAGCCTCGGTCGAGGACGGGCGCGGGCTGAGTCGAGGCCGCACCCGTCCTCGCGGAGCGTCCCGGCTACCGGCGGCGGAACAGGCCGCGGTTCCTCTTCGCCTCCGCTTCGGCCGCCTCCCTCTCCGCAGTCTCCTCTGCCTCGCGCTGCGCGATGCGCTCAGCCTTCCGCCGGTCGATGTCGTCCTGCCTGCACGGCCCGCACAGGTCGTTCCCCTCGGTGTGCCACGAGGTCTGCCGGATCGACTGCCAGCGCTCATCGGTGAACTTCGTCCCGCAGCGGGCGCACACCGGCCGCTGCGCCTCCCGCTCCGCGGCCTTGCGTTCCACCTGCCGCCGGCGGGACTGCTCTTCCTCCACCCGGTACAGCCGGTCACCGTCCGGGTTGTCCAGGGCCTCGCTCAGCGTCTGCCACTCCTCGCGCCCGAGCCGCCGCCACACCCTGCCCGCTGCCCCGGCCGGGTCGGCGGCGACGATGTGGGACAGCAACGTGTCCGCCGACAGGTTGCCCCACGTGCCCTTGGCGTCCGGCCGGCGGGCGCGGATCGACACCACCGCATGATCGTGGAGCAGCGGCTTCGACTCCTCAGCTCTGGACTCGTAGTGCCGGAACACCGCGACAATCAGCCCGCCGTCCCGGATCGGCTTGCGGTCCTTGCCGCCGCTCCCCGACCGGATCTGCGCGACCGACTCCCCCAGCCACTTCAGCGTCTTGTCCACGGAGATGTCCTGGCACAGCTCCAGCACCCGGCGTTCCTCGTCACCCATCAGCGCCCACGCGATGTGCGCCGTCGGCGGCGGCCGGAACACCAGGTCCATGCCCAGCCAGGGCTTCCGCTCCTTGGCCTTCTCCGTCTTCGGCGACCTGTTGTGCTCGATGGGCCTCCCCAGCACGCTCGCCCGCCGGGCCTTCGCCGGATCGTCGCCCGCCTCCAGGCGCTCACGCTCGATCCGGTCGGCGTCCGGGTGCCGGCCTTCCCCCGGGAGCAGTTCGGCCTGCCGCTCGCCCACCACGTCCCCGGCCGTGAGGCCGACCGCCTCCAGACCCCGGCCCCGCCAGACCCCGGGCGGGACGCCCGCCTCGTCCTGAGCGTCGCGCAGCGCCGTACCCGCGGGGCGGTGGCCGTCACCGACCATCACGCCGCGGAAGAGGTAGCGCACTCCGTCACCCGGACGGAGCTCCGATTTGCTGATCACCGGGCCATGTAACACCGGTCATGACCTGCACAAAAGCGCGATCCGGGGTCCTTCCCGCCGGGCGGGAGGACATCACCGAATCTTTACCGGAGCGCCCGCCAGGCGGGCTCTCAGCAGGCGCCCGGTAGAAGTCTTCAGCGCGTCGCGGCGGCTAGCCGATCCCTTGCCTTCTGGTACACAGCGGCGTTGCGGACCGGATTCTTTGCCCTCTCCAGGAAGCTCTCGTAGAGGCCGACGTCCTCGCCTGGCACGGTCAGGGTCCATTCCTGACTGCCCATGCCGTTGGCGATCCAGCCATGGGCTCTCGCGAGGTAGATGCTGTGCTCAGCGGCATACAGCGTCAGGCCGGTGGTCTCAGCCAGCTCCTCTACGGTGCAGCTCACACCCCGGGTATCGATCAACGTGGCGGCCGAGGCGGTCGGTGAGTGCGTAGAGACAAACCCTCACGGTCTCGGGGAGGTCGGCTCCGTCCTCGGACAGCCTCATCAGGTAGATGTCTCGTTCGTCGCGGAGATTCTCCGGACTGTGGTGAGTGGCGCGCGCCGCGGCGATCCATGCGGCGCGGTCATCGTCGACAGTCCGGGCGGCCTGGCGATAGGTCGCGCCGGCCTTGTCGGCCTGAGCGCGGATGCGGGCCTTGCGGGCGTTCGAGCCGTTCTTCGTCATGTGCTTCTCCAGGGAACCCACGCTCCTCCCGGGTCAGCCGAACGAGTCTGGCGGCGGGAAGTCTGCACGGGCCCGTGCCGACGAATGCCGGAGGAGCCTTGGCCGGACTGGGTCGCATTGCGGCGTGGGCGCTGCGACGGCGGCGGTAGGCGTTCGTGTCATGCCGCCCCAAATCGTAGAGCGCCGCCGATCGCCAACTGGCCACGTCCTCCGTACGTGGGCGCGCCGCTCCGAACGAGCCGTGCGATTACTGCGCCACCGCATAGACGACACGACACCCCGCCTCCCCTCGTCCGGCAGCGTGGATCCGAGATCTCTCGGATGCCAGACCGCGCATCCCATGCACCAGGGAGCCGAGTTTTACGGCGTAAAAAGTCTGGGCGGTGGTCTCGGCCCTCGCCTGTCGCTGCGGACGAAGTTTTACGCCGTAAAACTTTGTGATCTTCAGAGGGCGGCGTGGAGGCTGTGGGTCACCTTCCGTACGACGTCGGATGGGCATCGCTCCAAGACTGCGGCAATGACGGCCTCAGCGTCGGTCCAGTCGATCGGTACGTCGGAGCTTCCGGCGGCCGAAGGTTCGATGCGCTGTTCCGGAACGCCGTGTTGAACCGCTGTTGCCGCGAGGTCCAGCTCTCCGTCCTGCCGGTGCAGGGCTTCCTCCGAAGCTGCCGTCGCCGGGGCTGCTGAGACTGAGTCTTCTTCATCGCGGCGGCGGCCCGGCCTCGGACGGGCTTCGGCTTGACCGCCTGCTCGGCGTCACGCTGCGCCATCTTGGCTTCGACGAAGGCGGTCTGCTCTTCGCGGGGCAAGCTGCCGGCCTTCCTCGCGATCTCGATCGGTACCTCCTTCGCCGCGACGCGCTCCTGGATCGGCTCGGGCAACTTCAGGAGCGCACGCCGGGTGGAGATCCAGGAGTTGTTGACCGCGCCGCCCAGGACTGAGACCACTGCGGCGGCACTGCCGTGGAAGGCGACCAGGGCCTCGATGGCTTCGGCTTCCTCGATGGGCGTCAGGTCCTTGCGGAAATGGTTCGCGCTGAGGGCTGCGGCCAGGAGGTCCTCCCTGGTTCCAGCCGACGAGTCGTCCACGGTGATCCGCAGGTCGATGCCGGCTTTGCGCGCTGCCCTGAGTCGGCAGTGCCCGTCGATGACGACGTAGTCGTAGTTGGCCGGGACCGCGTCCTGGTGCTCAGGGTGGGCAACCAGGAACGCCAGGCGGGTCATCACGGCAGCTGTCTGGATCTGTCCGACCTCCCGCATGTTGCGGCCCAGGCTGTCGAGGTATTCCTCGTCGAACTGAGGTTCCCCCGAGATGCGGTGGGTGGTGATAGCGGGTCAGATGGGTCTCATGAGAGGAACTCTGGCTATGGCTGCACCGAGGAAGTACCCGCAGGAGTTGCGTGATCGTGCGGTGGGGATGTACCGCTCCGCCGATCCGAAGCCGCAGATCAAGCGGCTGGCAGCCGATCTCGGGGTGCATCCCGAGGCCCTGCGCGGCTGCATCCGCCAGGCCGAGGCCGATGCCGGCGAGCGTGACGACCGGCCGACCACCGCCGAGCGCGAGGAGCTCGCGGCCCTGCGCAAGGAAAACGCCCAGCTCAAGCGGGCGAACGAGATCCTGCGGACGGCCTCGGCTTTTTTCGCGGCCCAGCTCGACCCGACCCGGCCCAGGTGACGGCGCTCTTCACCGAGCACCCGCACCTGGAGGTCGAGCCCACGCTCCGGGAACTGCACATCGCCTCTTCCACCTATTACCGCTGGCGCCGCGCCGAGAAGGAACCGTGTGCACGGGTCCGCAAGGACGTCGAGCTCACCGGCCGGATCCGCGAGATCCACACTGATTCCGGCGGGATCTACGGCTCCCCGCGCGTGCATGCCGCCCTCAAATGCGAGGGCGTCCAGGTGGGCCGCAAACGCGTCGAGCGATTGATGCGCGAGGCCGATCTCGCAGGTGTCAGCCCTCGCCGCAGCAGCTTCACGCGCCGGGATCCCAAGGCCACTCCGGCCCCGGACCTGGTCGAGCGGGACTTCACCGCGCCTGCACCGAACCGGCTGTGGGTCACCGACCTCACCATGATCACCACGATCGAGGGTCCGCTGTGGCTCTCGGCGATCCGGGATGCCTTCTCGCGCCGGGTGGTGGCCTGGGAGACTTCCACCCGAGCCGACGCCGACCTGGTCCTGTCCTCGCTGGAATACGCGCTGGCCAGCCGGGACGTGGAGCCCGGCCGACTGATCCACCACGCCGACCACGGATGTCAATACACGTCCGTGAAGCTCACAACGCGCTTGATGCGGGCAGGAATTGAGGCTTCCATGGGCTCGGTCGGGGACTCGTACGATAACGCTCTCGCCGAGAACTTGTGGATGCTGATCAAGACTGAATGCGTCCGCGGCCGCGTCTTCGCCACGAGGGCCCAGGCGAACCTGGCGCTCTTCGAGTACATCGACGGTTTCTACAACAGCCGGCGCATCCAGAAACGGCTCGGCTACCTCAGCCCCATCGAGTTCGAGGAGCGGCACTACGCCAACCGGGCGACGGCCGAACAACCGAACCTGAACACCCATCGACCCGCTCTGACCAGCTGATCAGCACCTCCCGCACACCGGGGGAACCTCAGGAGGCGATCAGCCGGTTGGTCAGTTCCA
Organism: Streptomyces sp. NPDC005899; assembly: GCF_040629645.1. Taxonomy (NCBI): domain Bacteria; kingdom Bacillati; phylum Actinomycetota; class Actinomycetes; order Kitasatosporales; family Streptomycetaceae; genus Streptomyces; species Streptomyces sp. NPDC005899. The sequence goes on from NZ_JBEXWB010000114.1 coordinate 16,681, forward strand.
CCGTGGCGAGGTACCACCAAAAGATCCAGTCCAGGAACGCTTCGTCGTACTCGTCATGCTGGCTGGCGTTACGGTGAGGGTCTGTCAAACGAGCGGTGTAACTCGGGTTGTTGAGGGTTACTGGCGGGCTGCGGAGAGTCGGCCGTCGAAGGTGATGTCGAAGGCGTTCAAC